>JASHYW010000385.1 GCA_030042885.1 Streptosporangiaceae bacterium
GACGGCGAGCCCAGCCTCGGCGACATGACGTTCCAAGAGGCGCTCATCCAGTCCTGCGACACCGTGTACTACCAGCTCGGCGAGGACATGTACAACAGCGACCCCTACAACTTCAAGTCCCATCCTGCGCCGTCGCCGAACGCCCCCACCCAGAAGATGCAGCAGATGGAGCTGGCCTGGGGCTTCGGCCAGGACACCGGCATCGACCTGCCCGAAGGGTCGCCCGGCTCGATCCCGACCAGGCAGTGGCTGTACTGGCTGTGGAAGGACAACGCGTACACCGGCGAGGACTGGTGCAAGTACGGCAGGCAGAACGGCAGTTACGTCCAGCAGATCGAGTGGCAGGACTGCCAGACCGGCTGGGTGTGGGAACCGGGCCAGGCCGCCATCGCCGCGATCGGCCAGGGCTACGTGACCGTCACCCCGCTCCAGCTCGCCGACGCCTACGCGGCGCTGGCCAACGGCGGCACCTTGTACAGCCCGCGGATCGGCGAGGCGCTCATCTCGCCTGTCACCGGCCAGGTCGTCCAGCAGATCAACCCGCCGGTCATCCGGCACCTGCCGGTGTCCTCCTACACGCTGGCCTACATCCGTAACGCCCTGCAGGGGGTGGTGACCCAGGGCACCGCGGCGGGCGCCTTCAGCGGCTTCCCGCTCAACCAGGTCTGCGTGGCCGGCAAGACGGGTACCGCCCAGCTCTTCGGCAAGAACGCGACCTCGGTGTTCGCCTCCTTCGCGCCGTGCAACGACCCGAAGTACGTGGTCGTCGTCATGGTCCCCGACTCCGGCTACGGTGCCGACGTGGCGGCGCCCGCGGTGCGCCAGATCTGGGACGGCATCTACGGCCTGGAGGGGTACAAGGCCGCGGTGCCCGGCGGCCAGCTGCCGTCCTCGCTGCCGCAGGTCACCCCGGCCGGAGTGATCAAGGCGCCGGCCGGATACAACGGAGGGTCATGATGCTGGGCCGAACCAGCCCGAGCTACACGGTCCGCGGATACAGCATTCCGCGGCCCGGGACCTTCGCCGGCCGCCCGCGGTCGCTGCTGGCCCGGGCGTTCGCCAGGAACTCCGTACTGCGGCGCATGGACTGGGTGCTGGTCCTGGCCGTGACCGCGCTGAGCGCGATCGGCGTCCTGCTCGTCTGGTCGGCGACCCAGCCCTCGCTGCTCGCGGCGGGCCTGGACCCGCACACCTACCTGAAGAAGCAGCTGCTGTGGGTCGTGATCGGGCTGGTCCTGATGTTCGGCGTGGGCTTCGCCGACTACCGCCGGCTACGCAGCTGGGCGCCGCTCGTATACGGCGCGACGCTGCTCGGCCTGCTGGCCGTCCTGTCGCCGCTCGGCTCTGACATCAACGGGGCGCACGCATGGATCTCCCTGCCCGGCGGCTTCCAGGTCGAGCCCTCGGAGTTCGCGAAGGTCGCGCTGGTACTGATCACCGCGACGGTCTTCAGCAATCGGCGAGGCGGCACGCCGGGCCTGCGCTCGGTGCTGGTCGCGCTGGCCTGCGCCGCGCCGCTGCTGGCCCTGGTGGTGATCGAGCCCGCGCTCGGCGTGGCCATGGTGCTGTGCGTGGTGACCGCCACCATGATCGTGCTGTCCGGGACGAAGCTGCGCATCATCGCCGCCCTGGCCGCGGTGGTGGGCGCGGCCGTCTTCGCGGTCGGCGGCCTGCACCTGCTGAAGTCCTACCAGCTCACCAGGTTCACCTCCTTCCTGCACCCGTCGGCCGACCTGTCCGGTGCGGGCTACAACGCGGCCCAGGCCAAGATCGCGGTCGGCTCGGGCGGCATGTTCGGCACGGGCCTGTTCCACGGCCAGCTGGTGGCGGGCAACTTCGTTCCGTCCCAGCAGACCGACTTCATCTTCACCGTGGCCGGCGAGGAACTCGGCTTCGTCGGCACGATCACGATCGTCGTCCTGCTCGGCATCGTCATCGTCCGCGCCCTGCGCATCGCCACCCGGGCCGACGACCTGTTCGGCATGCTGGTCGCCTCCGGCATTGCGATCTGGTTCGCGTTCCAGTCGTTCGTCAACATCGGCATGACCATCGGCATCATGCCGATCACCGGCCTGCCGCTCCCGTTCGTCTCCTACGGCGGCTCGGCCATCTTCGCCGACATGATCGCCATCGGCATGCTCCAATCCGTCCGCCGTCACCACAGCGTCTTCGAGTGACGGCGGGGGTTACTCGGCCGAGACGGTGGGAACCTCGCCGGAGGCGAGCGGCTCGGGGTACGAGAGCATGTGCAAGCCCGCTGCCACGCCTCCACCAGAGCGTGGCCAGCACGTGATATCCGGCCAGGACCCAGCCCGGTGAGCTGGTCAACAGCCCAGGTCCGCATGCCACCGGCCCCTGCATTTCCGGACCGTCCTGCCACGGCCCGTTCAGATAATCTGGTTTGATGCCTGTCCGATCGGTATATCCGGAGCTGGAGCCGCTGCTGCCGCGCGTGCGCAAGCCGGTCCAGTACGTCGGCGGCGAGGTCGGCTCGGTCGTCAAGGACTGGGACAGCGCCGACGTCCGGTGGGCCCTGTGCTACCCGGACGCCTACGAGGTGGGGCTGCCCAATCAGGGCGTGCAGATCCTCTACGAGGTCCTCAACGCGCGCGACGGCGTCCTCGCCGAACGCACCTACACCGTCTGGCCCGACCTCGAGGCGCTCATGCGCGAGGCGGGCGTCCCGCAGTTCACGGTGGACTCGCACCGGCCGGTCAGCGCCTTCGATGTCCTCGGCGTCAGCTTTGCCACCGAGATGGCCTATACGAACCTCCTCACCGTGCTCGACCTGACGGGAATTCCATTCTTTTCCTCGGAACGGACCATGGCTCACCCCGTCGTCATCGCCGGGGGCCACGCGGCCTTCAACCCCGAGCCGGTGGCAGACTTCCTCGACGCGGCGGTGCTCGGCGATGGCGAGCAGGCCGTGCTCGCGATCACGGACCTGATTCGTGACTGGAAGCGCGCCGGGCAGCCAGGCGGGCGGGACGGCCTGCTGCTGCGGCTCGCCGCGGTGGCGTACGTGCCCAGTTTCTACGATGTTTCATACCACCTTGACGGCAGGATATCGAAAGTAACACCTAATCGTCAAGGTGTTCCGCCATCAATTTCGAAACACACGGTGATGGACCTGGATGCATGGCCGTATCCGCGTGCGCCCATCGTCCCGGTCGCGGAGACGGTGCACGAGCGCTACAGCGTGGA
>JASHYW010000386.1 GCA_030042885.1 Streptosporangiaceae bacterium
ATCACGAACTCGCGGGCCCACTCAGGCAGCCGGGGCTCCTTGCGGACGGCCAGCGCTACGTTGGTCAGCGGCCCGGTCGCCACCAGCGTGATCTCGCCGGGAGCGGCCGAGATCGCGTCGATGATGAAGTCGGCCGCGTGCCCGTCGCGGGGGGAGCGCGCCGAGTCAGGGATGACCGCGCCGCCGAGGCCGGACTCGCCGTGCACGTGCCGCGCGTCGTGCGCCGGGCGCAGCAGTGGCCCGGCGCAGCCCGGCGTCACCGGGGTCCGGGCCGCGCCGATGTACTCGCATACCGCCAGCGCGTTCGCGGTAGTCCTGGCCAGGCTGACGTTGCCCGCCACGGTGGTGATGCCGATCAGCTCGATGCCGGGGTGCCCGTGCGCGAACGCGATCGCGAGCGCATCGTCGATCCCGGGGTCGCAGTCGAGGATGATGGGGGTGGACATCTCCGCTTTCCCGTCTCTTGTGGTGCCCCTGATGAAGGTACCGAACGGACCTTGGTGCCCGCCCCCGTGACCTGCGTGCGCCGTGGTGTGTAGCCTGCATGCGAGGAGGTCCTGTCATGCACAACCCGCCCATCCCGGCCATCGCGAGCGCTGACCCCGAGATCGCCCGGCTCATCCAGGCCGAGGCCCGCAGGCAGTACGACAAGGCCCGGCTGATCCCATCGGAGAACTACGTGTCGGTGGCCGTACTCGAGGCATCGGGCAGCGTGCTGACCAACAAGTACTCCGAGGGCTACCCCGGCCGCCGGTACTACGAGGGCCAGCAGTTCATCGACCCACTGGAGACGCTGGCCAGGGACCGGGCCAAGGCGCTGTTCGGCGTGGACCATGCCAACGTCCAGCCGTACTCGGGCTCGCCCGCGAACCTCGCCGTCTACCTGGCGTTCGCCCAGCCGGGAGACACCATCATGGGCATGGCGCTGCCCATGGGCGGCCACCTCACCCACGGCTGGAACGTCTCCGCGACGGGGAAATGGTTCCGCGCCGTCCAGTACGGGGTGCGCCACGACACCGGCCAGGTCGACTTCGACGAGGTGCGTGACCTGGCCCTCAAGGAGCGGCCCAAGATCATCTTCTGCGGCGGCACCGCGATCCCGCGGACCATCGACTTCCCGGCCTTCGCCGCCATCGCGGCCGAGGCCGGCGCGCTGCTCATCGCCGACATCGCGCACATCGCCGGGCTGATCGCCGGCGGCGCGCACCCGTCGCCCGTCGGGTACGCCGACGTGATCACCACCACCACGCACAAGACCCTCAGGGGCCCGCGGGGCGCCATGATCATGTCCACGGCCGAGCGCGCATCCGCCGTGGACCGGGCGGTATTCCCCGGCCTGCAGGGGGGCCCGCACAACCACACCACGGCCGCGATCGCGGTGGCGCTGCACGAGGCGGCCCAGCCCGAGTTCCGCGACTACGCCCATCAGGTGGTCGCCAACGCCGAGGCCCTGGCCGACGCGCTGGCGTCCCTCGGCTATGACCTGGTGTCGGGCGGCACCGACAATCACCTGATCCTGATCGACCTCACCTCCAAGGGCATCGGCGGCAAGCCGGCCGCCAAGGCGCTGGACCGGGCGGGCATCGAGACGAACTACAACACCGTGCCGTTCGACCAGCGCAAGCCGTTCGACCCGTCCGGCCTGCGGATCGGCACGCCCGCGATCACCACCCGCGGCCTGCGCCGGGAGCACATGTCCTCGATCGCAGCCTGGATGGACGAGGCCATCACCGCCGCCACCAAGGACGACGAGTCCGTCCTCGACCGGATCGCCGCCGAGGTCCGCGACCTGATGGCGTCCTTCCCCGCTCCCGGCTGGACCTCGTAACCTTCGACCGAGCGGACCGAGCCGGCTAGCCGGCCCGCCTGCGGCGCTCCGGCGGTTCCCGGGTGCCGAGCACCGGCTGGCCGCCACGGACGCCCTGGTAGTGGCGGTCCCACGGCCAGTGCCCGCGCTTGTCGGCGTGCACCAGCTGCAGCGCGCGTATCCGGCTGCCGTAGAACTCGACGGCCAGGTTCAGGTGCGCCCAGGGCGCGGTCACCTTGATCACCTCGACGAGCGGGCCATCGAGCAGCGCCGCCTGGGTTCCCGGCTCGGGCGCGTCCGCGTGCAGCACGTGCGCGGCCACGCCGTTGAGCACCCTGGTGGCCCGCGTCAGGCTCATGCCGGTGATGACGAGCTCGGGCTGCCGCTGCGCGGTGAGCCCGACGGTGTAGGCCCACGGCGGGTGGACGCCATCGCGCTCCACCCCCTGCACGACCCAGCCGAACGTGCCGATCAGCTGCCGCATGTGCTCGGTGTAGTCGCGCTCGGTGGCGCCGGGGTGATCACAGATCCAGCACACGTTTGCCTCCCTCGGCCTAGTGGACCATCACCACTATGCCGGAGGGGACTGACATTTTGAGTATCCTAGGCTCAGTTGGCAATAATTATTTGCATTCTTGTTCGAATGAACATATATTCGATCGCGACGCCGGGCCGCTCGGCGCCGACCGCAGATAGCACTGCTGTCTCCCCGCACGGCAGCAACCACGGGAAGCAGATGAGCCAGCATGGTGTACGGCGAGCCGATCAACGTCCAGGCCAGGGACGACGGCCGGCCCGTCCGGTTCGTATGGCGCGGCCGGCTGTACACCGTTCGCGCCATCAGTGAACACTGGGTCATCAACCGGGAGTGGCGGGCCGATGCCGCCCCCTCGGGATCCGAGCCCGGCCAGCCCGAGCTGGAGTTCTGGCGGGTGGAGGCGTCGCTGGGATCGGGCATGGCGGCCAGCGTCTACGAGTTGCGCCGCGAGATCGCCACCGGAGCCTGGACCCTGCGCCTGGGCTGACGCCCGTGGCCGGGCTAGGCTATCCCCTCCAGGTGCTCGATGTAACGCAGAGCCGAACGCCGCACCGTTTCCCACGCCCCCGCGCGCAGCACCGGAGCCCACCAGCCGCAAGAGGTCGCCATGATCGCCTTCCGTCGGCACCGGCGCACGCACCACGGCCCGTTCGGCATTTAAAGATCTATGCCGAACGGGCCGGATTTGCACCCTCTGCGCCAGTGCATGCGCTCCCTAGCCGTTCGCTGGCGACCGCCAGTTCACCCTCGGGCGGAGCGCCTCGAGGCGGACCCGGTGGGCGTACCGCTTGGTGATGTCGAACAGCGACTCGATCAGCGTGTCCGAAAGGAGGTGCGGCTCCAGGCCGAGCTCGATGAGCTTGGTGTGCTTGACGTTGTAGTAGTGCTCCGGCGCCTCGACGCGCGGGTTGTCCAGGTTCTCGACCGTGACGTCGCCGGGGTAGGCGTCGGCGACCGTCTCGGCGATGTCCTTGACCGACATCCACTCGGTGATCTGGTTGAAGACCCGGAACTCACCGCGGTTGGCCGGGTTCTCGCACGCCAGCTGGATGCACCGGACGGTGTCCCTGATGTCAATGAGGCCGCGGGTCTGGCCGCCGCTGCCGTACAC
>JASHYW010000387.1 GCA_030042885.1 Streptosporangiaceae bacterium
GCACCCACTGGGTCTGGCCGCGGGGCGCGACGAGGTACCGGCGGCCGTCGCAGCTCAGCAGGTTCACCGGTGTGGTCCGCCACTGGCCACTGGTCCGGCCCTTCACCGCAAGGATCCGCGAGCCGAGAACGCTGATGCCCTGCCTCGTCAGGAACGCCACCGACTGGTTGAAGACATTGCGTGTAAACCAGCCTGGCGCACGGTAGTGATCGGACACGGTAGCCAGCCTAACGAGCGAGCACGCGGCCGACCCAGCTGGCGCGGCTAAAGCATGCAGCCAGCAGCCGGCCACCTGACACGAGTGCGGGCTAGCTCCCGCTTGACAGCCTCGCGCCGGATGACCTGCGACAGCGTCGGACCGCTAGATAGCTCGCGCGGGATTGCCGCCCCAGAATGCGCCGGCTGGCATCTTCTCGCCCTTCATGAGGAAGGAGTCGGGCCGAAGCTGTGCGCCTTCGCCCATGGTAACGCCGTAGTGGACGAGGGCTCCTGTGCCGAGCGTGCAGCCGTCTTCCAGGACGGTGCGATCGGCTTTGAAGATGCCATCCTCCATGGAGTGGCACTGGATGACGGAACCTGCGTTGAGGGTGCAGTGGCTGCCGATCGTCACAAGCGTCCGCTCTGGGATGGCGCACCCGTCATCGAAGACCCGGCGGCCGATCCGGACGCCGAGCAGGCGCCAGACCGGGCTCTTGAACGGGGTGCCGTTGAACATGCCGATGAGAGGCGCCAGCAGTTTCCAGTACCGCTCGTGCCACCAGAAGTACGGGTCGTAGATGGAGCAGTACTGCGGCCGCAGGGATCCGAAACGCAACAGCCCCCGCTCGATAATGATGAAGTACGCGAAGCTGAAGACCAGCGTCGCGACAGCGAACGCTGCGAGCGACACTACTGGGTTGCCTCTGTAGAGTTCCCACGTCGCCATGGCGAACAGGGTGATGACGAAGACGTGCACCCAGCGCACGGCCAGGAACAGCGCCATCGTGCCGAGATTGTGCCGGTTCTTGGCCCGGAGCCGGCTGCCGAATTCCTCGCCGGTCCTGAGATGGTCGAAGCGCGGGTCGCTGGTCACCGACCGGGGGATCTCGAAGCAGGGCGAGCCGAGCAGCCCGGTGTTGGCCCGGACCGGCCCGTCCATAGGCACCATGGCCTTGGTGGCGATCATGCAGTTCTCGCCCGTCCGCCCGCCGGCTGGGTAGGCGACCGCGTTTCCGAGGAAATTGCGGGGCCCGATCGACAGCGGCGTCACGCGGAACGATGTGCTGGAGTAGTCGGCGTCCAAGAGGACGGAGCCGTCGGCGATCATCGTGCCCCGTCCGATCTCGATCAGGAAGGGGGTCTCGTGTTCGAGGGCCGCGCCGAAGTTCGAGCCGGTCTGCTCGAAGTCGGGCATCCGGTAGCCGAGGGCGAGCAGGTAGGGCACGACGTAGGAGCTGTCACCGGTCAGTTCGAGATAGAAGTGAATGCTGGTGAGCCGCCGGATCACGCGGTGCAGCCAGTGGCGCAGGCCGTAAAGGGGATAGTCGCGGCCGGGGGTAATGAACCGGCGCAGGACACGCGGGATCGTCACCACGACGGCGGCGCCGATCAGGATCGCGCCGGCGAACAGCACGCTGGACAGGATCAGCCCTTCCTGGTAGAAGCTCGCCAGCGTGAGCCCGCCGGCGCCCAGGGAAGCAAACGAGACAACCGCCGGCAGCTTGGTGAGCGCCGCCACGGCGGTGCCAATCGCCAGCGGCATGATCACGAAGATCAGGCTGGCCAACTGCATGGTGCCATAGGCCGCCCTGCGCAGCAGGCCGCAGCGGACCGGATCGACGCGCCGGTAGTCCACGTCCGTGCGCTGCGCCGGGGATCCGTGCCAGCGCTGGCCGTCCGGAATGGCCTGAAATTCGTACAGGCACGAGGTGTGCCCGAGCTGAGACCCGTTCCCCACCGAGGTGCCGATGTCCAGCACGGTATGCTCGCCGACCAGCGCCTCCCGGCCGATACTGACCGTGCCGGTCTGGATGACGCCATTCACAGCCCGGTACCCGGTGAACCACGATTGCCTCCGGATCACCGTGTCATCGCCGATCGCGAGCATGTCGGTGCAGACCGGCACGGTCCTGGAGAAGATGACGACGCGGCGGCCGATCTTGGCCCCGAGCGCCCTGAGGTACAGCGGGTAGACGGGTGAACCTGTGAACAGCGCCAGCGGATCGGTCTGAACCAGGGTCTTCACCAGCCAGAAGCGCAGGTAGGGCAGGCTCCAGACCCTGATCTCCCGAGGCTTCCAGCGGCCTACCAGGGTCCACTTGACCAGGATAGGCAGCCCGCAGAGCAGGAAGAAGGCCCCGGCGCTGAAGCCCAGCGACCGCAAGTAGAGATCCGCCCAGCCGGCGCTGCCGGAAATCCAGCTGAAGCCGACGGTCAGGACCACCGAGGCCAGGAACACCGAGGCCAGGAAGGCCAGCAATTGCAGCGCCCCGCACCCAACGTATTGCGCAGTGCCGACCGGTGACACCTGTTCGGGTCCTGGCGGGCGGGCAGCCCTGCCGGGAACAGGAGGGGGCTCTGTGACCGCGGCGGCCAGGCTCCGGACGGTCGGATGCTGATAGACGTCCTTGACCGACACCGGCGGAGACTCCGCCCGTTCCCTGGCCCGGGCGCAGAAGTGCGCGACCAGCAGGGAACTCAGGCCCAGCTCGTCGAAGAACTGGCTGTCCACCGACACCTGCTCCAGCCCCAGCAGTTCCGCCAGCGCGTCGGCGAGCGCCTTCTCGCCGGGGGTGGCCGGCGCAGCATAGGCCTGGCCGGCCATCAGGCGGCCTGAGCTGGACGGCTGTGGCAGGTGCTTGCGGTCGGCCTTGCCGTCGGGCAGCAGCGGTATGGCCGGCAGCTCTTCCAGGTAGGCGGGCACCATGTGCCGCGGCAGGTGGTTACGCAGGTAGTCGTACATGGCCTGCCTGTCCGGGACTGCGGCCCAGTCCTGGAGGGTGTAGTACCCGGCCAGCTCCACGACGCCCGGCTGGGGCTCGTAGGTGGTGACGGCCGCCAGCCCGATGCCGGGCAGCCGCATAAGCACGGATTCGATCTCGCTCAGCTCGATGCGGTAGCCGCGGATCTTCACCTGCGCGTCGGCCCGGCCGAGGTAGATCAGGCCCTCGGGGTCGGCTCGCACCAGGTCACCGGTGTGGTAGGCCCGTTCCCAGCCCAGGGCCTCCAGCGGCCGGAAGTCCACCGCGTCCTTGTCGGGGTCCAGGTAGCGCGCTACCCCGACGCCGCCGATGACCAGCTCGCCGGTCTCCCCCCACGGGACCGGCTGCCCGCTCGCGGGGTCGACCACGGCCAGACGCCATCCGTCCAGCGGCAGCCCGATGCGCACCGGCTCGCCGGCGGACAGCCGGGCCGCGCAGGACACCACCGTGGCCTCGGTCGGACCGTAGGTGTTCCACACCTCCGTGCCGGGCCGGGCCAGCCGGTCGGCCAGCCCGCCCGGGCAGACCTCCCCGCCCAGGACCAGCAGGCGGACGCCGGGCGGCAGGCCTGCGGGCCACAGCGCCGCCAGCGTCGGCACCGTCGAGACCACGCAGACCCGTCGCTGCGCCAGCCAGGGGGCCAGGTCAGGGCCCGTCCTGACGACCGAGCGGGGGGCCGGTACCAGGCAGGCGCCATGACGCCAGGCCAGCCACATCTCCTCACAGGAGGCGTCGAAGGCCACCGACAGGCCGGCCAGGACCCGGTCCCCGGGCCCCAGCGGATCACCGC
>JASHYW010000388.1 GCA_030042885.1 Streptosporangiaceae bacterium
CAGAATCCCTACCTCGAGCCGGGCTTTCCGGTCCAGCCTCCGGCCGGTGCGGCCTACGTTGACCGGTCCGATATCCGCCCGGGGATGGCCTACCCCGGGGGCATCCTGGTCGCGGCGTTCAGCTCCGTCGGCTGGGGATGGGGCGGGGACTGGGCGGGTTCCCCCGACTACCAGCATTTCTCGGTCAACGGCCACTAGTCGTGGCCGGCGCCAGGCGGGCGCCGGACGGCAGGGTCCCGCAGTACCGTGGCCCGTGTTAGTGAGTGTTTGATAACTGGTCCGTATGCCCGGGCCGTGACGGGCTTTCCCGGGTCGGGCCGCGTCTCCGCCCTGTTGACAAAGCCAGGCGGGCGCGGGCCCCATGATCCCGATGTGTGACGACCAGAAAGACAGAGCCCGCTCGTGCCCAGGCTACGGACTGGGTCAGAGGGCAGGCCAGGGGCTATCCCAGTGACCTGACCGACGCGCAGTGGCAGGTCATCGTCCCTCATCTGCCGACGGCGGAGCTGATCCTGGCCGAGGCCGAGGACCACCTGTGCGAGACCGCCGATGCGGGGCGAGCGGTCAGGGCCGACTTCCCGCCTGCCGCCGCCGGACGTCAGCGTGTCCACGCGCCGTTGACGAAGGCGGTCGCGGTCGGGCGCACCTCGATCACGCCCCACCGGGCGCCAGGACACTTCTCGGCCCAGCCGATGGCCGCGTCGAGGTCGGGTACCTCGAGCACGAAAATCCCGGCCAGCGCCTCCTTCGTCTCGGCGAAGGGCCCGTCCTGCACCCGCAGGCCGCCTTCCCGGCGGGTCACGGTCGTCGTCGCGGCGGACGGCTGGAGCACGTCGGCCGACAGCAGCACCCCAGCGGACTCCAGCGCACGGCCGTAGGCCCCGAACGCCTCCTTAGCCTCCGCGATCGCCTCCTCGCTGATCTCCCCCTCGCCGGGCTCCCGGTAGTGCATCAGCAGTGCGTAACGCATCGTCGTTGCCTCCCATCCCAGTGTCGCGCCGATCGCGACATCTGCACCAAGATGACGATCGAGCAACCCTCAGATCGTCCGATGAGCACCGCAGCCACGCCCCGGGGTATGGACGACCCGGTGATCTGATTCAGGGCCAGGGCGGCAAACGTGATCACGTCTCCCGAGACTGACACCGCGTCCTCGACGAACACAGCCCGGAGCGTCGGGTCAGACGTGACCTTGGACTCCTCCAGGAGGTCCCGGTGGTAATGACGCGCCCGGCCCATCATCTGGCCCGCTGACTGGCGGAAAGATACCAGATCCAAGACGGAAGAGATGGCGCCGTCCTCGCCCAGGGTGTCCGGCACGAAGCCGTAGTCGGCCGGGTACTGCGTCGCGGTGAACAGCGTGTCAAGGGCCAGGTCGCGGCGTACAAGTGCCCGCGCCACGTGTGGATCAAGGACGCGCTTCCCAAGGGGCGACCGGCAAGATACAGAAGCGGGATATCGTCATCCCGGCCGACCTGACCGCGCCGTGAGGCTGCTGCTGCTCGTTCCGCCTGGCGCCGGCAAGGGCACGCAGGGCGAGCGGCTGGCGGCCTAGTCCGGGGTGCGGCACATAGCCGCCGGTGATCTGCTGCGGGCCGAGGCCCAGGCCGAGGGCCGGCTTGGCCGCGAGATCGCCGACTATCAGGCCCGCGGTGATCTCATCCCCGACCAGATCGTGCTGGACGTGCTGACCCCGCCGTCGGCGTTCACCTTGATGGCTGCTAACCATGGAGGCGATGACCGGCGTACCCGCCGGCGGAAGGGAGCGGGCTCAGTGACCGAAGACTCCAGCCTTGCCGTGTGGCTGCCGCGAGCGCGCTCTTACCTGCGCAACGCCGACCCGGTGCTGGCGCGGCTCATCGACGACCGGCCGGATTTCGATCCCAGAGCGTGGATGTCCCAGCTGCCGCGGATGGATCTGTTCGGTGCCCTGCTGTTCCAGGTCACCGGCCAGCAGCTGTCGATCCCGGCCACCCGCCGGACCCTGGCGCGCATCCAGAACCTGTTCGGCGGGCATCTTCCCGCACCCGCCGAACTGTTGGGTGTAGATCCCGGCCAGCTCCGCGAGGCCGGGCTCTCGTGGCGGAAAATCAGCACGCTCCGGGACCTAGCCGAGCGGATGTCGGACGGCCGGCTGAACCCGGACGTGCTGGGCAGCTTGCCTGACGAGGAGCTGATGGCCAAACTCACCGCCATTCCGGGAATAGGTCCGTGGACCGTGCAGGGCGCCCTCATCATCGCGCTGCAGCGTGAGGACGTCGTCCTGCCTGGTGACCTCGCGCTTCGCAAGGCTGTCCAGGCCGCCTATCAGCTCGACCACCTCCCCTCGCAGCAGGAGGTCCTGGCCATCGCCGAGAAATGGCGGCCCTACCGCAGCCTGGCGACCAGCTACCTGTTCTCCGCCGCCTTTGAGCCAGCCGAGGCACCACCGGCACCGGCGCGCCCCTGAGGGACCGGGCCGCAACGGTGGCCGGTTCCCACCGGTGCAGCTAGCGGCCTCCGGCAATCCA
>JASHYW010000389.1 GCA_030042885.1 Streptosporangiaceae bacterium
GACCCGGGCGACGCCGTGATCGACGGCGGGAACTCCTACTACCGCGACGACATCACCAGGGCGAAGGACCTCAAGCGGGACGGCATCGACTTCATCGACTGCGGCACCAGCGGCGGCGTCTGGGGACTCGAACGTGGCTACTGCCTGATGATCGGCGGCGAGGAGGAGCAGGTCCGGCGCCTGGATCCCATCTTCAAGACGATCGCCCCGGGCCAGGGCAACGCCGAACCTACGCCGGGCCTGAAGCCAGGCGGAACGGCCGAGCAGGGCTACCTGCACTGCGGCCCGAGCGGCGCGGGCCACTTCGTCAAGATGGTGCACAACGGCATCGAGTACGGCATGATGGCCGCGATCGCCGAGGGCTTGTCGATCATCAAGCGCGCGGACGCGGGGCTGCACCAGGACGACATCGACGCGGAGACCACGCCGCTGCGCGACCCGTGGGCGTACCAGTACACGATCGACGTCGGCGAGGTGGCCGAGGTGTGGCGCCGGGGCTCGGTGATCAGCTCCTGGCTGATCGACCTGACCGCCGCCGCGTTCGCCAAGTCGCCCAGCCTGGAGGAATTCAGCGGGCGCGTGTCCGATTCCGGTGAGGGCCGGTGGACGGTGCTGGCCGCGGTGGACGAGGGTGTGCCCGCGTCCGTCATCGCCGCCTCGCTGTACGAGCGGTTCGACTCCCGCGACGCCGGCGAGTTCACCTGGAAGGTCCTGTCCGCGCTGCGCTCGGAGTTCGGCGGGCATGCGGAGAAGAAGGCCTGATCCGGGTGGCCACCACCGGATCGGGCTCCTCGATGCGGCCGGACAATCACGTCATCGTGCTGTTCGGCGCCACCGGCGACCTGGCCAAGCGCAAGCTGCTGCCGGGATGGTGGCACCTGTACGTGGCGGGCCTGCTGCCGCGCGAGTTCCGCCTCATCGGATCGGCGCCGCCGGCCGTTGCCCTGACCGACGAGCAGTTCCGCGCGCACGCCTGGCAGGCGTGTACCGACTTCTGCATCACCAAGCCCGAGGAACCAGCCTGGTCGGACTTCACCAAGAACCTTTCGTTCGCGGCCGCAGAGGAAGGCAACACCGGTGACCTCGTCGCGGCGGTCCAGCGGGCGGAAAAGGAGATCGGCGGCTCGCCCAGGCGGCTGTACCACCTCGCCGTGCCGCCGGTGGCGTTCACCTCAGTGGTGCGCGCGCTCGGCGAGGCCGGCCTGGCCCAGGGCGCCCGGGTGATCATCGAGAAGCCGTTCGGCACCGACCTGGAATCGGCGCGGGCGCTGAACCGGGCGGTGCACGCGGTCTTCGACGAGTCGCAGGTCTTCCGCATCGACCACTTCCTGGGCAAGGAGTCGGTCGACAACATCCTCGCGTTCCGGTTCGCCAACGGGCTGTTCGAGCCGGTCTGGAACCGCACGCACATCAGCTACGTGCAGATCGACGTGCCGGAAACGCTTTCGATCGAGGGGCGGGCCGCGTTCTACGACGCGACGGGCGCCTACCGGGACATGATCGTCACCCATCTGCTCCAGGTGCTCGGGTTCGTGGCCATGGAACCGCCCGTGTCGCTCAGCGCCGGGCCGCTGCGGGACGAGAAGGCGAAGGTGTTCGACGCACTGAGGCCGCTTGACGTGCGGCACGTGGTGCGCGGGCAGTACGAGGGGTACCGCTCCGAACCCGGGGTGGCGGCCGGTTCGCAGACCGAAACTATGGTCGCGGTGCGGGCCGAGGTGGACAACTGGCGCTGGCACGGAGTGCCGTTCTACCTGCGTTCGGGCAAGGCCATGGCCGCCAGCCGGCAGGTTATGACGCTCGGCTTCCGTGAGCCGCCCACCCGGATGTTCCACGTGCACCGCAGGGACATCCCGGCCGGCCGGTGCAACGAGATCGTCATCGACTTCGCCGACCCGGGCTCGATCACCACCGAGTTCCTGGCCAAGGTGCCCGGCCCCGAGCTGGCCCTGGGCAACGCCACGATGACGTTCACCTACCGGGACTCGTTCGCCTCCGCGCACGCGCTCGAGGGCTACGAGCACCTCATCCTGCAGGCCATGATCGGCGACCAGGCGCTGTTCACCCGGTCCGACGGGATCGAACGGCTGTGGGAGATCTCAGAACCGCTGCTGGAGAACCCGCCGCCGGTCGAGCCGTACCAGCGCGGCTCGTGGGGCCCGGAGTCGGTCAACCGGCTGGTCGCACCGCACCACTGGCACCTGTCGAGTCACTAGGTTTTGCGGGCCTAGATCGCGGCGTCGTCCAGTTCGCCGGTGCGCACCCGGATCACGCTCTCCAGGGGCGCGACCCAGATCTTGCCGTCGCCGATCGTCCCTGACCCCGCGCTCTTCACGATGGCCCGGATCACGCCGGCCGCGTCGTCGTCGTGAACGACCAGGTCCAGGCGGGCCTTGGGCAGCAACGCCACCGGGTGCTCTGCGGTCCGCGGGTCCAGCCCCGCCGCTTCCCTGGCGTGGGTGAGCTGACCGTACTGGCGGCCGAATCCGCGCACCTCGGTCACGGTCAACCCGCGCGCCCCGCTGTCGGCCAGCGCCGTGACCAGATCGTCGAGCCGGTCTGGCCGCACTATCGCGGTGACAAGTTTCATCGTGGGCCGCCTTTCTCCGATGACGTATACCTCCCAGGTTCGACCGGACGCGGGCCATGCGACAGGGCCGAAGGTCGGCATCGGCGGTGCCGAACGTCCAAGGCGCAGTGCGCGGCGTGGACCGGCCCTGCGCACAATGGACCATGCCGTCCGTGGCGTTCGTGATCAACCGGACGCTGGTCCGCGATCTGCCCGGCTTCCTGCGGCGCTGCCGGGCGGCGGCCGAGGCTCACGGCTGGGAGCCGGCGTTCGCCGAGACCAGCCCGGCGGAGGCGGGCGTGGGGCTGGCCCGGCAGGCGGTGCCCGCCGGGGCCCGGCTGGTGTTCGCGGCGGGAGGCGACGGTACCGTGCGGGCCTGCGCGCAGGCCATCGCCGGCACCGGCATACCGCTGGCCATCGTGCCGCTCGGCACCGCCAACCTGACCGCGCGGGCGCTGGGCATCCCATCCCGGGCCGACCGTGCGCTCGAGGCGGGGTTCAGCGGCCGGGACCGCCGGATCGACCCGGCCCGCGCGGGCGGGGACGGCATCGGCGGGGACGGTGCCGGGGGGATCAGCTTCACCGCCATGGCCGGCATCGGCCTGGACGCGGCGGTGGTCGGCGCGGCCCGCACGCCGCACAAGCGCAGGCTGGGCTGGCTGGCCTACGCCGCGGCCGGCCTGACCCAGCTGGGGTTGCCGCCGCACGACTTCACCGTGCGCCTGGACGGCGGCGAGCCGCTGACCAGGCGAGCGCGGTGCGTCGTGGTGGGGAACGCCGGCCTGCTGCCCGGGGGCTTCTGGCTGCTGCCCGAGGCCAGGTGCGATGACGGGCGGCTCGACGTGGGGATCCTCGCGCCCGCCGGGGCTCTTGGCTGGCCGCGCGTGGCGGGCCGGGTGCTGACCCGCAGCCGCCGCCAGGACCGCACGCTGGAACGGTTCCAGGCCCGGCACGTGACGATCAGCGCCGGTGCCGACCTGCCCCGTCAGATCGACGGTGAGATCATCACGCCGGGGCGCACGCTGACCGTATCGGTGTGTCCCGGCGCGCTGACGATACGGCAGCCCGGGTAACAGGGATGGTGCGCACGCACCCGGGACCGTTCGGAATCAATGATTGAATGACGGTGCCGACGCGCGCCGGTGACGGGGACTACCAGGCCGGCCTGGGCCCGGTGCTGCCGCCGCGATCGGCGTGATCATCGCGCTGGCGGGCGGGCCGCTGCCGGGGTAGCCGCGGGGTCAACTGGGCGGCATCGCGGTCTCGATGCCAGCCGCGCGGAGCCGGGCGGAGTTCTGCTCGTCCAGGGCGGAGTAGGCGCGGATCTCGTCGGGAAAGGGCTGGCGGCTGGCGGGCGCGCGGTCGCCGGCGAGCAGGGGCCGGGCCAGCTCGACGGGGTCGACGTCGGCACGGTAGACGAGGGTGGCGTTGCCCTCCAGGACGGGGAACCACTGGCCGTCCCGCACCCGCAGCGACGCCGTGGCCATCCCACCCGCGTTGCGGATGACCACGTCGCGCTCGGGGTCGCTGCGGCCGATGCGGGAGTAGGCGGCCCGGGCGGCGGCCATGCCGGAACCGCAGGAGGCCGTCAGCCCGGCGCCGCGCTCGAACGTGCGGACGAAGATCTCGGCCGGGGCGAGCGGGAGCAGGACCGAGAGGTTGGCTCCGGCCGGGAACAGATCGCGCCGGGCGGCCACCCGCTCTCCCATCGCGACCAGATCGGATTCGACGTACTTGCCGATCACCGTGACCAGATGGGGGTTCGGGATCGCCACGGCGGTGAACGTCAGGTGCGGGTCCAGTTCGGGCAGGCTCGCCTCGACCGCGGGCTGGTGGCCGGCCACCACGGGATACGTGGGGTCGAAGTCGACCGCCGGGTGCTCGAGCCTGACCTGGTGCACCCCCTCGGCCGTCGTCGGGCCCCGGCGCACCGTGTAGTCACGCTGGCCGCTGCGTATCAGGGCCGCGTCGGTGCCGCGCAGGTCCAGGATGACCCGGCCCAGGCAGCGCATGCCGTTGCCGCAGCACTCGGCCGCCGAGCCGTCGGGGTTGAAGAACCAGGCCTCGGGCACCGGCCGGCGAGCATCGTAGAAATAGACGCCGTCGCCGCCGAACGGGCCGCTCCGGTCGCACAGGTTGCGGACGAACGCGCGCAGGTCCGAAGCCCCGGCGAAG
>JASHYW010000390.1 GCA_030042885.1 Streptosporangiaceae bacterium
ACGGCGGGCCGGCTGACGGCGGGCCGGCGCGCTGGCGGGGTCACCGGGTTCAGCGGGACAGGCCGGCCAGCAGGTGCTCGCGTGCGGCCTGATCCCGGGCCGGCCTCAGCCGCACGTGCCGGATCGCCCGCCAGCCCTTCCCGGTGAGCAGGAACTCCCGGTCGGCGGGCAGCGCGGCGATCCCGTTCATGATGGCCTGCGGATCCCCCAGGTGCCGCTCCCGGGCCGGGCGGGCGTTGACGGCGTCGGTGACCTCGCCGCTGTCCGGGTCTATCCCGGCCAGGTAGTACGTGCCCGCCACATTGGCCCAGATCGTGCCCGCGGACCAGGCGAGATCGTTCAGGCCCTGGACCGGGCGGCCCTCGCTGCGGACGCGCAGCACGGCCTGCGGGCTGAGCGAGCGTGCGTCACGCCGGACCAGCTCGCTGCTGCCGTCGCTGGTCACGATGTACCCGTCGGCGGCGCAGATGCCCCAGCCCTCACGGTTGTAGGGCACCTGCTCCACCTGCTCCAGGGTCCGGGCGTCCCAGGCCAGGGCGACCCTTTCCTGCCAGGTGAGCTGCCAGATGACCTCACCCGCCCGGCAGATGCCCTCGGCGAAGAACTCGGGCGGCAGTGCCGCCCGCTGCTCGATCTGGTCGGCGCCCAGCCGGTACCGGCACAGCGCCGAGTATCCGTACCGCCCGGTCGACTCCCACACGGTCGTGCCGTCGGCGATCAGCCCCTGGGTGAATCCCCGCCCAGGATGCGCAAGGCGCCGGATGACCTCGGCCCGCCACGTTTTCAGCTGCGACCGCCCTTTCATCATCGTGGACATAAACCCCATCGTGACGACGGTTTCTGTCCACGATCTTGTCAGAGGACCGATTCGGAGCGGTTCAGGACGGCATTGCAGACGGTGCCGGGGGTCGTCGCCGGCGCACCGCGCGGTCAGCTCCGCGGACGCGGCATCAGGATCGCGGCGGGAGCGGCCGGCCCGTTACGCCGCCTGCTGGATGTGGCGGAGGAATTCGGCGTTGGACGCGGTGTGGCGGGTCTTGTCCAGCAGGAGCTGTGTCCGAGGCGTCCCCGTCCTCGAGCCGGAGGCGCTGGCTGACGGAGCCGGGATATCACTGATTCGTGACTGTACCGGGGTACAGCGATCCGAGCTCATTCATTCCCGGTCTGGCCGGCGCGCTGGGGGACGATGGTGTACTTCGGGTCCCGGGCCGAGGCCATGCCCGCCTCGAAGATGCCGAACCTGGTCATGGCCGAGGCCGCGACCAGCGACGCGCCCGACAGCGCGGAAACGAAACGGCTGGACCGGCCCAGCACCGCGCCGGCCAGCGCGCCGGCGGTCAGGAACTCGGCCAGCCGCATGATCGCGCCCGTGGTGCCGGTCTCGTAGGGCTCGGCCAGGCTGCCCAGGCGGGCGAGCAGCTGCCGCTTGGCGATCAGTTCCACCGACGCGCCGAGCACGGCGAGGTTGCGGGCGGGTTCGGCGTCCGCGGGGTGGACCGCGAGCAGGCCCAGGCCGCCCGCCGCGCTGGCCGCCGAGCCGGCGAACACGTACGGCATCTCCCGGTAGCCCGCATGCCAGGCCGGGACGGCGGTATCGCAGATCAGCGCGGCGGTGTAGGTCGCGACGGCCGGGCCGAGCAGGCCCGCTCCCAGGGTGGCGGCCAGGCCCGCCCCGGGCAGGATGCCGGTCACCTCGGACACCGCGGCGGCACCGGCCACGGGCCCGTACCCGGCCAGCAGCCAGGAGCCGACGCTCATCGGTGAGCTCGGCTTGAACACCCTCAGCATGTTCACGAAACGCTGCGGCCGGCCCAGGTCATGGACCAGGGCGGCCGCGGACAGGCTGATCGCGCCGAGCGCGCCGAGCTTCCCGACCCGGGCCAGCTGACGGTACCCGGACAGCTGGGCGCCGGCCGCCAGCACCGAGGACGCGCCCGCCAGCCCGCCGAGAAACAGGTAGCCGGGGACGTCCGGGACCTTCCACACCGGTTCCTTGATCACCGGCCGGCCGTAGTAGGAGGAGAACTCCGCCTCCGGCACCATCGGCTGCTCGCCGCGGCGGCGCGGCGGGCGCCCGTTACCGCCCCGGCGTACCGGTACCGGCACGGTCCGGCCACCGGGAGACGCGGCGCCCGAACTTGTTCGCACCGCCAGGCCCGCCAGCGCGTGCCGCCAGCTCGTGCCCTGAAGTCCGCGCACGGCCGCTCCTCTCACTTCCGCCTGCCCAGGCCCAGCGCCACCGCCGTGGCGGCGAGCCCGCCCGCGGCCAGGGCGACATGCCGCCACATGCCGGGCAGGTCGCGGGTGGTGACCACGGGGGCCGGCGGCAGGCCGTACACCTCGGGCTCATCGAGCAGCAGGAAGAACGCGCCGGCGCCGCCGATGCCGTCGTCCGGGTCGTTGAGGTACAGCCGCGCCTGGTCCTGCCCGGCCGCGCGGAGGTCCTGAACCCGTAGCTGCGCTCGCTCGCGAAGCTCGTCCAGCGGGCCGAACTGGATGGATTCGGTCGGGCAGGCCTTGGCGCAGGCGGGCTCCATCCCGGCGCCGAGCCGGTCATAGCACAGCGTGCACTTGTGGGCCTGCCCGTCCTCCTCGCGCCGGGCGATGACGCCGAACGGGCAGGCCGGGACGCAGTAGCCGCAGCCGTTGCACACGTCATCCTGGACCACCACGGTGCCGAACTCGGTGCGGAACAGCGCACCGGTCGGGCACACGTCCAGGCAGGCCGCCTCCGTGCAGTGCTTGCACACGTCGCTGGCCATCAGCCAGCGCACGCCTTCGGCGGTGCCGGCGGCCGCCACGGGCTGCTCGATGAACGCCACGTGCCGCCAGGTGGACGCGCCCAGGCCCACCGTGTTGTCGTACGACATCCCGGACAGGCTCAGTCCGTCCTCGGGTACCGCGTTCCACTCCTTGCAGGCCACCTCGCAGGCCTTGCACCCGATGCACACCGACGTGTCGGTGAAGAAGCCCATCCGCGGCGGCGGGTCGAGGTAGCCCGCCCGGGCCGCCGGGTCAATGCTCATCACGGGCCTCCGTGCCGGTCTGGTCGGTGATGCCCGCGCGGTCGGCGTATTCGCGGACCAGGCGGCGCAGCTCGGGACCGCGAGGGCGGCGTCCGGGGCGGATGTCGCAGGCCATCGCCTTGACCTCCTGGATGTGCACGTTCGGGTCCAGGGACAAAGCCGCGAGCTCGTTCGCGGCGTCGCCGGTGACCAGCCCGTTCGGGCCCCAGTGGTAGGGCAGCCCGACCTGCTGCACCAGCCGGCCGCCGGCCTGCAGCGGCCGCAGGCGCGACGTCACCAGCACCCGCGCCTCCACGGCGGTGCGGGCGGTGACGATCGTGGCCCAGCCCATGTGCTCGAGCCCTCGTTCGGCGGCCAGTTCCGGCGACACCTCGCAGAAGAACTCCGGCTGCAGCTCGGCCAGGTAGGGCAGGGTCCGCGACATGCCGCCCGCGGTGTGATGCTCGGTCAGCCGGTACGTGGTCGCCACGTACGGGAAGACCGCCGAGCCAGGTTCTGAGCCGCTGGGCTGCAGCGGGTTCTCCTTGTGCCTGATGATCTCCCTGACCGGGTTGCGCTGCTGGCCGTACAGGGGGTTGGCGAACGGCGACTCCTGCGGCTCGTAGTGCACGGGCAGCGGCCCGTCGGCCAGCCCGGCCGGGGCGAACAGCCAGGCCTTGCCGTCGGCCTGCATGATGAACGGGTCGATCCCGGAGATCGCGTCGACCCCGGTCGCGCCCTCGGGCGGCCGGTAGGAGGGCGGCCGGGTGGCCGGGAAGTCGGGCACGTCGTGCCCGGTCCACTGGCCGGCGTCGGCGTCCCACCACACCAGCGCCTTGCGCTCGCTCCACGGCCTGCCGTCCGGGTCGGCCGACGCCCGGTTGTACAGGATCCGCCGGTTGGCGGGCCAGGCCCAGCCCCATTCCGGCGCGACCCAGCTCTGCTCGTATCCGGGGGTGCGGCGCGCGGTCTGGTTCACCCCGTCCGCGCGGGCCCCGCAGTAGATCCAGCACCCGCAGGCCGTCGACCCGTCGTCTTTGAGCTGCGCGAACCCGGACAGCGGCTGGCCGTCGGCGTCCCAGCCGTTGATTTCGGCCAGCACAGCCTCGGCCGACGGCTCGGCCAGCGGTCCGTGCACCGGGTAGTCCCAGGTGAGGTCCTGCACCGGCCGGTCCGTCTCGTCGGCCGAGGAGGCCAGCTTCTCGCGGATGCGGCGGCCCAGGTGGTAGGTGAACCACAGGTCGCTGCGCGCGTCCCCGGCCGGCGGGACGGCCTCGTGGTGCCACTGCAGCATCCGCTGGGTGTTGGTGAAGCTGCCCGCCTTCTCGGTGTGCGCCGCGGCGGGCAGGAAGAACACCTCGGTCTTGATGTCCTCGGTCCGCATCTCGCCGGTCTCGGTCTCCGGGCCGTCCCGCCACCAGGTCGCGCTCTCGATCATCGCCATGTCCCGCACGACCAGCCAGTCGAGGTTCGCCATGCCGAGCCGCTGCATCCTGGCGTTGGCCGAGCCGACAGCCGGGTTCTGGCCGAACAGGAAGTATCCCTTGCACCGTCCGTTCAGCTGCTCAAGCACGGTCACGTAGGTGCTGTGGTCGCCGGTCAGCCGGGGGAGGTAATCGAAGCCGTAGCCGTTCGCGGCGGTCGCGGCCGGTCCCCACCACGCCTTGAGCAGGCTGGTCATGTAGGCCCGGGTGTTCGCCCAGAACCCCTTGCTCATCGCGATATCGCCGACGTAGCCGTCCAGGTCCTGGTGCCGTCCCGCCTGCGGCATCGGCAGGTAGCCGGGCAGCAGGTCGAACAGGGTAGGGATGTCCG
>JASHYW010000049.1 GCA_030042885.1 Streptosporangiaceae bacterium
GGACGCTGACTCGAAGCCGGGAGGGGCGACCTATCTTGCGGCTGTCATCCGGCAGCTGCATGCTGTGCTGTGCGATAGTGGGGCTTCGGCTGATGGCGCGGCCGGGCCGCTCGCAGGGCTATTTCAGCACGTGACGGTCACGGGGCTGCGTCGGTTTGGCACTCTCTATGCGCCGCTGCCGTGTCCGCCGTGGGTCACGGTGTTAGCGTCTTTCGTGCCGGATTGTTAGCTGATGCGAAGTTGACCGGCTTCGCGATGGCCGTGCCGGTGTGGCTTCGGTAGAGCAGGGAGATGCCATGCGCCTGGGAAGGAAAGCCGCGCTTGCGGTCGGTTCCGGTGCACTGATTGCCGCCTTTGGCGGCCTGGCGGGCTTGTGCATGCCGGCGGTGGCCGTCGCCGCGGTCCAGCCGGTTCCGTTCGCGACCGGGCCCATCGTGGCGGCGGGCCATATGTCGCAGCCGCCGACCACAGCGCAATGTGAGGCGGACTTCGGCATCGCCTGCTACCAGCCCTTCCAGCTGCAGCGGGCCTACGACCTGGCCCCGCTGTTCTCCAGGGGGATCGAGGGGCAGGGCGAGACGATCGTCATCGTCGATGCCTTCGGCTCCCCGTCCATCGCCTCGGACCTGCAGACCTTCGACTCGCAGCTGGGCCTGCCCAACCCGCCCTCCTTCAAGGTGATCGCCCCCGAGGGCCCGATCACCACCACCCCCACGAACTGCACGTCCGTGTACAGCCCATACCCCGCCCCCGATCTGTGCTCGGACTACTACAGCTGGACCGACGAGACGAGCCTCGACGTGGAGTGGTCGCACGTGATGGCTCCGGAGGCCAACATCCTCCTGGTCGAGACCCCGGCGTCGGAGACCGAGGGCATCTACGGGTTCCCGCAAATCGTGGCGGCCGAGAACTACGTCATCGACCACCATCTGGGTGACGTGATCTCGCAGAGCTTCGGTGCTACCGAGGAGACCTTCACCAGCCCGGGCCAGATCTACTCGCTGCGCTCGGCGTACATCAACGCGGCGCAGCACGGGGTGACCGTCCTGGCGGCAAGCGGTGACCAGGGCTCGACCGACGAAATCTGCGACCCGAGCACGGCCTGCGCGAACCCGAACGACCTGATCTGCTGCAGCACGACCAGGGCGATCGACTGGCCTGCGTCGGACCCGCTGGTCACCGCGGTGGGCGGCACCCAGCTGCAGCTCAACGATGAGGGCTACCGGACCGCTCCTGACCGCGTCTGGCACGACCTCAGCTCCACGGTCGGGGTGTCAGGGCCCGTCTACACCTGGGGGTCAAGTGGCGGAGGCCATTCCACGGTCTTCTCGCGCCCGCAGTTCCAGGACGGGGTGGCAGGCGTCGTCGGCGGCAGCCGGGGCACGCCTGACATCGCGATGAGCGCCGCGGTCAATGGGGCGGTCGACTTCTACGACACCACCGACCCGTCGGTGGCCGGCTGGAGCATCGTGGGCGGGACCAGTGAGGCCTCCCCGCTGTTCTCCGGCATCGTGGCCCTGGCCGACCAGGTGGCGGGGCACAGCCTCGGCTACCTGAACCCGGCCCTGTACGCCATGGCCCAGAGCGGAGCGCCCGACGGCATCGTGCCGATCTTCCAGGGCAACAACACCTACACGTTCTGCATTGCCGCTGACATCGGGAGCGGCAATGCCTGCGCCTCGAGCTCCGACCTCGTGACCGTCCCTGGCTTCTACGCCAACGGCTACTACAACGATGCGACCGGGTGGGGCACCGTGGACGCTGCCTTGTTCGTTCCGGCCCTGGCCCGCTTCGCGGGATAGACAGAGCTGAACCCCGGCCGGCCGTGGACCGGCCGGCGGAGGGAGGGGGCGGCCGGGTGCCGCCCCCTCCGATCTTCCGGGCTAGCCCCGGACGCGCCCCCTTCAGGCGGGGAACTGGCAGGTTGCCGGGCGTGAAGTCCTCGCCGCGTCCGCGAGGATGAGCGTGTGAGGGCGCCCGTCTGCGGTTGCTGGCACGTTCGCTAGCGGCACGTCTGTGGTCCGCAGGGCCGCCACCCGCCGCATGCCTGCGGCGCTGGGGCGGGTGTCCAGCCTGGCCGCCTCGGGCGACGCGGCGTCAGCGGGCGCCAGCCCGGTCGGCGATGGCCGTCTGGAACGCGAATGGCATTTCCGGCTACGTGTTCGACAGCTCGCTAGACGGCAGCCTGCCCGCAGGCAACTGCCTGTACGCTGTGCTCTGCGAACGACGATGGAGGTGGCTGTCCCGTGGCTCCGGCCGACGACTGGGTGGCGCGCACCGCGGGCCTGGTGCGCGCCGAGGGCGAGCGCAGGCATCCCGGCGAGGTCCCGACCTGCGCGTCGGGGATCAGCCCGTCCGGGCCGGTGCACCTGGGGAACCTGCGCGAGCTCATGGTCCCGCACCTGGTCGCCGACGAGGTGCGGCGCGGCGGCGCGCCGTGCCGGCACATCTTGTCCTGGGACGACTACGACCGGCTGCGCCGGGTCCCGGCCGGCTTCCCCCAGGAGTTCGCCGAGCATATCGGCCGCCCGCTGACCGGGGTGCCCGACCCGTGCGGCCAGCACGCGAACTGGGCCGAGCACTTCAAGGCGCCGCTGCGCGAGGCCTTGGCCCGCCTCGGGGTCCGGGTCACCGAGATCAGCCAGACCCAGATGTACACCTCGGGGGCCTACACCGCGTCGATCATCACCGCGATGCGGCAGCGAGCCGACATCGGCGCGATCCTGGCCAAGTACCAGACCAGGCGCGGCGCCGAGAACGATGACGACGACGACGAGCCGCAGGCGGCGGACTATTACCCGTTCCGGCCGTACTGCAAGGCCTGCGGGCGTGACGACACCACGGTGACCGCCTTCGACGACCAGACCACGGAGATCACCTACACCTGCGCCTGCGGCGTAACGGAGGGCCCGACGCCGATCGCGCAGGTGGCAGGAAAGCTGGTCTGGAAGGTCGACTGGCCGATGCGGTGGGCGTACGAGCGCGTGACGTTCGAGCCGGCCGGCGTGGACCACTCGACGCCAGGATCCAGCTTCACCGTGGGCAGGGAACTGGTGACGGAGATCTTCGCCGGCGAGATGCCGCTGCACTTCGGGTACGCCTTCGTCGGCACCACCGGGTCGGCCAAGATGAGCGGCTCCCGCGGCGGTGCGCCGACGCCGGCCGACGCACTGGAGATCTTCGAGGCCCCGCTGGTCCGCTGGCTGTACGCGCGGCGGCGGCCCGAGCAGTCCATTACTATCGCCTTCGACGCCGAGGTCGGCCGGGTCTACGACGAGTGGGACGCGCTGAGCCGCCGGGTCGCGGAAGGCACCGCAGACCCGGCCAGCCGGGCGGTGTTCGCCCGCGCGTCCGGCACGTCCGAAGGGCCGCTGCCGGTCACGCCCCGCCCTCTGCCCTTCCGCAATCTGGCCTCGGTGGCGGACATCACCGCCGGCGACCAGGCCCAGATGCTGCGGATCCTGCGGGATATGACCGTCCCGGACCCGATCGCCACCCTGGACGAGGTACGGCCGCGGCTGGACTGCGCGCACGCCTGGGTCACCGGGTACGTAGCGCCCGAGGACCGGACCCAGATCCGCGACAAGCCCGACACCGCCGGGCTGGCGGCCCTGACCGGCGAGCAGCGCGACGCGATCGGTCTGCTGCTCGACCGCATGGCCGACGACTGGTCTCATGATGGCCTGACCACCCTGGTGTACGGTATCCCGAAGCTCCTGCGCGGCCTGCCGATCAGCGCCTCGCCGACCGCCGAGCTGAAGGTCGCCCAGCGGGAGTGGTTCGCGCTGCTCTATGAGCTGCTGGTTGGCAGGGACACCGGACCGCGGATGCCCACGCTGCTGCTTGCCCTGGGCCGGGACCGGGTCCGCTCGCTGCTCGCCCCGGCCTGAGGCGGCATCGCTGGTCTCCTGGGGTCTTTTGCGGTCAGCCCGGGGCGGTACGCAGGAACCGGTCCATGACCGCCACGCCGGACTCCAGCGCGGACAGCGGGATGCGCTCGTCGGTGCCGTGGAACATGGCGTGGTAGTCGTAGCCGGGCGGCAGCACCATCGGCATGAAGCCGTAGCAGCTCATCCCCAGCCGGGCGAACTGCTTGGCATCGGTGCCGCCGCTCATGCAGTACGGCACGATCGTCGAGCCGGGATCGGCGGCCAGCAGGGCCTGCGTCATGCTGGCCAGTACCGGGGTGCCGAGCGGTGCCTCCAGCGGTAGTTCCTGATGGGCATACTCCCAGCTCACGCCCGGCCCGGTCAGCTCGTCGAGCGCGGCGCGAAATTCCTCCTCGCAGCCGGGCAGAACCCGCCCGTCCACGTAGCCGACCGCCTCGTCCGGGATGACGTTGACCTTGTAGCCCGCCTGCAGCATGGTCGGGTTGGCGCTGTTGCGGATCGTTCCCGCCACCAGGGCCGCCGCCGGGCCGAGGTAGGCCAGCAGGTCGTCGGGCTCCAGGGCGCCGAAGCCGCCGGCCGGCTCCCCCCGCCCGGCCGCCTCGGCGATGGCCACGACCGCGGCGCGCACGGTGGGGATCAGCCTGACCGGCCAGCGATGAGCCCCGATCCTGGCCATCGCCGCACTCAGCCGGGTCACCGCGTTCTCCGGGTTCGGCTTGGCGCCGTGACCGGCCTGGCCCCGGGCCGTCAGCTTGAGCCAGGCGGTGCCCCGCTCGGCCGAGGCGATGGGGTACAGCCGCTGCCGCGGCCCCGCATGATAGGTGAAGGCCCCCGATTCCCCGACCGCCTCGGTGCACCCCTCGAACAGCTCCGGATGCCGCTCGACCAGCCACCGGGCGCCGAACTCGGCGGTGTCCTCCTCGTCGGCGGTGAACGCGAGCACGATGTCGCGCCGCGGCCGGATCCCGTCGCGGGCCCACTGGGCGACCACCGCCAGCAGCACGGCGTCGGCGTTCTTCATGTCCACCGCGCCGCGTCCCCACAGCACGCCGTTTCGTATCTCACCGGAGAACGGATGCAACGACCAGGAGGCCGGGTCGGCAGGCACCACGTCCAGGTGCCCGTGGACGAGCAGCGCCGCGCCGGGCTCGGTGCCGCCGATCCGCGCCACCACGTTCGCGCGCCCCGGCGCCGATTCCAGCAGGGTCGGCTCCGCCCCCGCCTCGGCCAGCCGGGCGGCCACGTACTCCGCAGCCGCGCGCTCCCGCCCGTCCCCGTCGCCCCGGTTGGTCGTGTCGATCCTGATCAGGTCCGCGGCGAACCGCGCCGCCTCCTCCCCGGCCGCTGTCATCGGATCATCATCACCCGGGGGAGCAGCCCGGCCGCGCGGTCCGTCCCGCCGATCAGGCGCGTGATCATGACGCCGCGCGGCGCCGAGCTCAGCACTTCCCCACAACTTGCCACGATCGTGCCGAGCCCTCCGATGGATAGATGGTTCACGGCCCAGGCTATGGCACGAATTACCCGCCAGGGCCCTGAAAAGTGTCCGGCCGCCCGTGATTACCAAGATCACCTAGCAATACCAGAGAAATCGAATACCTCAGCGTGTCGGTCGCGGAAATGTCAGGGGCAGCTGTTATAGTCAGATTAGAAAACAATTCCGGATAAATCAGGAAGGATCGCTGCCA
>JASHYW010000391.1 GCA_030042885.1 Streptosporangiaceae bacterium
GGAGCGCCTTGGCGAACTGCCACTCGGACGAGATCTTCCCGCCGTACCGGGCGAGCCACGGCTCGCCCCGCTCGCGGGCGACGTCGGTGATCCGGTCTGCCTGAGGCTGGGCCGCGTGATGCTTCCAGAGCTTCGGATAGGCGTGCGGGCGGCCGGACAGCTCATCGAACTCGCACAGTGGCGTGCCGTCCTCCATCACCGGCAGCACGGTGCAGGCGGTGAAATCGGTGCCGATGCCGATCACCCGGTCCGCGGCGATCCCGGCCGCGCTGATCGCCGCGGGCACCGCGGTGCGCAGCACGTCCAGGTAGTCGTCCGGGTCCTGCAGCGCCCAGTCGGGCGGGAGCGGCTTGCCCGTCGACGCGAGCGCCTCGTCCATGACGCCGTGCTTGTACTCACAGGTGGCGCTGCCCAGCTCCGCGCCGTCGGCGACCCGGACGACAAGGGCGCGCCCGGACAGCGTGCCGAAGTCGATGCCGATGACGTAACCCCCCGGCAGGAGTTAACGCTCACAGGCTCATTGTGCCCCAAGAACCAGGCCGCGGGAGGGACATCTGGGCTCCGGCGCCTCAGCGCGGCAGCCTGCGGCCCCCGGCCGGACCCGTGCTCGTCCGCACGACAAGTTCCGGTTCTATGGGAAGCATCGGCCGGAGCTGGTGATCGCCGGACATGCGATCCATCAGCAGGTGCAGGGCGCGCCGGCCAAGCTCGCCGAAATCCTGGCGGACCGTGGTCAGCGGCGGCAGGAAGAACGCGGCTTCGGGAACGTCGTCGAATCCCGCCACGCTGACATCACCAGGTACGCGGCGCCCGTGTTCGGCCAGGGCGCGGAGCAGGCCGAGCGCCATCGGGTCGTTACCGCACAGCACCGCGGTCACCTCGGGCATGGCGGCCAGCCGGTGGCCGATCTCGTAACCCGATCGCGCCGACCAGTCACCGCTGAGCAGGTCGGGCTCGGGGGCGCCGGCCCGGCGCAGGGTCTGCCGCCAGCCTTCCACCCGTTCCCGGGCATCCAGCCAGCTGTCCGGGCCGCCGATGTGGTGCACCGTCTGGTGTCCCAGGTCGAGCAGGTGCTGGGTGGCCTGCGCTGCCCCGGACAGATTGTCGATGGCGACGGAAGGGAGCGGAGCGCGGGTCCCGCACCCCACGGCGACCAGCGGGATGTCGGCCGCCAGGCCGGTAAGGGCCTCGACAGCGGCGGTCTCCGGCGCGATCACGATGATGCCGTCGACGGCCTGGCCGAGGAACCGCTCCACCGCCTCGGGCAGCGAGCCGCGGTCAAAGCGCGCCAGGCTGGCGATCGCCACCGAGTAGCCGGGACGGGCGGCCCGCTCAATGCCGTACAGCATCGACGCCGGGCCATAGAGCGTGGTGTCAAAGCTGATCACGCCCAGCACGTTCGTCCGGCCGGTGACGAGCGTCCGGGCGGCGGCGTTCGGACGGTAGCCCAGGTCGCGGATGGCGGCCAGGACGCTGGCCCTGGTTTGCGGGCGGACGTTCGGGTGGCCGTTGAGCACCCGGGAGACCGTCTGATGGGAGACGCCGGCGTGCCGCGCGACATCGGCCATGACCGGCCTTGGTGACGGGCGGCTCGTCGTAGACATCACACAGCCATCTCTTTGGTCCTGGCTAGCCGCCCGGCTGCGTCGCCGCCATGGCGGGTAACGCTCACATGCGCGCAGGCCAGAGGTGATTATAGTCCAGGTCTCAGACCCGCTGGTCAGCGAGGGGTGCTGGCCGCCGTCACCCGGCGGCTTGGCTCCGGGACGTCGCGCCGCCCTGATCCTGGGTGCCCGCCGGGCCGGCGGTGGCCGCCGCCGTGGCCGCCGTCGTCGTCGCGGTTCGGCACGGCAGGCGGCACAATGGCCACAAGAACATCTTCCAGGCCAGGAACAGCGGCCGCGCGGCAGGCGCGGTGGAATCCGGAGCGATCACGCCAGTTGATCGGCCGGGCCGTTCAGTTAGGAACCCATGGAGGTCCGATGCCCGCTCAGCCCACTCCCGCCGACCATTTCACCTTCGGACTCTGGACCGTCGGCTGGCCAGCCCGTGACCCGTTCGGCGACCCCACGCGAGCACCGCTCGACCCGGTGGAGACGGTGCACGAACTGGCCCGGCTCGGCGCCTACGGCGTCAGCTTCCACGACGATGACCTGATCCCGTTCGGCAGCGACGACGCGGCCCGCAGCCGCCACATCGACCGGTTCACCGCGGCGCTGAAGGAGACGGGCCTGGTGGTGCCGATGATGACGACGAACCTGTTCACCCATCCGGTGTTCAAGGACGGGGGGTTCACCAGCAACGACCGCGCGGTGCGCCGGTTCGCGGTGCGCAAGGTGATGCGCAACCTCGACCTGGCTGCGCAACTCGGCGCGCACACCTACGTGATGTGGGGCGGGCGCGAGGGCAGCGAATATGACAGCGCGAAGGACGTGCGCGCGGCGCTTGACCGCTACCGGGAGGCCGTCGACCTGCTGGCCAGCTACGTGCAGGACCATGGATACGGCATCAGGTTCGCGCTGGAGCCGAAGCCGAACGAGCCGCGCGGGGACATCCTGCTGCCCACTGTCGGGCACATGCTGGCCTTCATCGCCAGCCTGGAGCACCACGAGATGGTCGGACTGAACCCCGAGGTGGGCCACGAGCAGATGGCCGGGCTGAACTTCGCCCACGGCATCGCACAGGCCCTGTGGCACGGCAAGCTGTTCCATATCGACCTGAACGGCCAGCGCGGCATCAAGTTCGACCAGGACCTGGTATTCGGTCACGGCGACCTGATGAACGCCTTCTCACTGGTCAACCTGCTGGAGTTCGGCGGAATCCAGGGCGGCCCGGCCTACGACGGGCCGCGGCATTTCGACTACAAGCCGTCGCGGACCGAGGACAAGGCAGGAGTGTGGGCCTCTGCGGCGGCGAACATGCGGATGTACCTGCTGCTCAAGGAGCGGGCGGCCGCGTTCCGCGCCGACCCGGAAGTCATCGAGGCACAGGCCGCGTGCCGCGTGCCGGAACTGTCCACGCCGACCCTCGCCCCGGGCGAGACCCATGCCGACCTGCTGGCCGACCGCGCTGCCTTCGAGGACTTCGACGCAGACGCGGCCGGAGCCCCTGGCTACGGGTTCGTGCGGCTCAACCAGCTGGCCATCGAGCACCTGCTGCGCGCCCGGTGAGCGCGCTGGTCGCGGGGATCGACTCGTCCACCCAGTCGTGCAAGGTGGTGATCCGTGAGGCCGACGGCGGGGCGCTGGTGCGCGAGGGCCGGGCCGCGCACCCGCCGGGCACCGAGGCCGACCCCGCCGACTGGTGGCATGCGCTGAAGAAGGCCCTAGCCGACGCCGGCGGCCTCGACGGCGTGGCGGCCGTCTCGGTGGCGGGCCAGCAGCATGGCATGGTCTGCCTCGATGAGCGCGGCGACGTGGTCAGGCCGGCGCTGCTGTGGAATGACACCAGGTCGGCAGGTGCGGCGGCGGAGCTGGTCGCCGAACTCGGTGCGGGCGACCCGGTGCGCGGCGCCGCGCGGTGGGCGGATGCGGTCGGCAGCGTGCCGGTCGCCTCGTTCACCGTGACCAAGCTGCGGTGGCTCGCTGAGCACGAACCGGCCTCGATGGCACGAACGGCCGCCGTGTGCCTGCCGCACGACTGGCTCACGTGGCAGCTGGCAGGCGGCAGCGACCTTGACGGCCTGCGGACCGACCGCAGTGACGCCAGCGGCACAGGCTACTGGTCCCCGGCGGCCGGCACCTACCGGCCCGACCTGCTGCGGCGCGCCTGCGGGCGCGAGCCTGCCGTCCCCCGTGTGCTCGGTCCCGCCGAGCCTGCGGGAGAGGTAGGCGCGGCCGGGCTGGCCGCCGGGACGCCGCGGCCGGGGCTCCCGGCGTCCCGGCTGGGCCCCGGTGCCGGCGATAACGCGGCGGCCGCACTTGGCCTGGGCGTTCAGCCTGGCGACGTCGTGGTGTCCGTCGGCACCTCCGGCACTGTCTTCGCGGTCAGCGCCACGCCCACGGCAGATGCCACCGGCACGATCGCGGGCTTCGCCGACGCCACCGGGCGCTTCCTGCCGCTGGTCTGTACGCTGAACGCCGCCCGGGTGCTCGAGGCCGTCGCCGCCATCCTCGGCACCGACCTCGATGGGCTCTCCCGGCTGGCGCTCTCGGCCAGGCCGGGTGCCGGCGGGCTGGTCATGCTGCCCTATCTCGAGGGCGAGCGGACTCCGAACCGGCCAGACGCCACCGGCGCTGTGCACGGTGTGACCGGGAGAAATGCCCTACCGGAGAACCTGGCCAGGGCCGCAGTCGAGGGAATGCTCTGCGGGCTCGCCGACGGGCTCGACGCCATCCGGGCGGCGGGCATCGGCGTGCAGCGCGTCCTGCTGATCGGAGGCGGCGCACGGTCAGAAGCGGTGCGCCGGATCGCTCCCGCGATCTTCGGCGTCCCGGTCGAGGTCCCCGCGGCGGCGGAGTACGTGGCTGACGGCGCGGCCCTGCAGGCTGCCTGGCTGCTGGCCGGCGGAGCGGCGCCGCCGGACTGGACGCTGACCGCGACCCTGCGGTACGAATCCGATCCCGAGCCCGCGGTCCGCGACCGCTACGCCACGGTACGGGACGCGTGATCGCTGGCGGGCCTAACCAGCCACGGTGCCTGGGGTCGGATCAGGGACGGCCGGGCAGGTGGCGTTGACCAGCCCGGGTACCTGCGGCAGGGTTCCGGTGGCGAGGTAGGCGTTCACGTAGCCCTGGACGCACGAGTCCGACGGGCTCTCCATCGATTGCCCGTGGTTGCCGCCTCCCTCAACCACGACCATCCGCGCGGACGGCAGCAGCTTGTGCGCATCCTGCGCCCCGGCGTACGGGGTCGCCGCGTCCAGCGTGCCCTGCAGCATCAAGATGCCGGGCAGGCCGGCTCCCCTGATCTGCAGCGGCTTGGCCGGCCCGCGCACCGGCCAGAACGCGCACGCGGCGTTGAACCACGCGTTACCCCAGGCATAAAACGGCGCGGTCTTGTAGACCAGCTCGGTGTCAGAGGTCCAGTAGGCCCAGCTCCGCGGCCAGCTGGCGTCCGTGCACTCCACCGCGTTGTAGACGGCGAACTCGTTCTCGTTCTGCACACCCCACGCCTGGTACTGGGCGATCAGGCCGCCGGTCTGCCCGGAGTTCAGGTAGGACGAGAGCGCCTGCGCCAGGCCAGGCCAGATCTGGTCGAGGTAGCCGCCGGTCACGAAGGTGTCGTCGAGCTCGTCGGGCCCCACGATCCCGTCGGCCGGGGCGGTCAGCAGCTGGTTACGGGCCCGCTCATAGGCGGCCTGCACCTGCGCGGCGGTGCTGCCGAGGTGGTACGTGCCGTTATACATGGCCACCCAGGCGTAGAAGGCATCCATCCGGGCCTGGAAGGCGTAATCCTGGTCGATGTTGTCGGTGTACCAGACCCCGGTGGGATCGACCGTGCTGTCCAGGATCATACGGCGGATGCGGCCCGGGAACAGGGTGGCGTATACCTGGCCGATGTACGTGCCCCAGGAGAACGCGTAGTAGTTGATCTTCGCCACGCCGAACGCGGCGCGGATGGAATCCATGTCACGGGCCACGTCCTGGGTGGTCATGTAGGGAAGCAGCCAGCCGAACCTTCGCTCGCAGTCGCCGGCGTACATCTTCGCCCGGTTGATGAGCACCTGCTCGGCGGCGGCGCTGGCCGGGACGTAGTTCGGCCTGGGGCCGGAGAAGAAGCCCGGGTCGCAGCTCAGCGCGGGAACGGACGACCCGGTGCCGCGCGGGTCGAAACCGACGATGTCGTAGTCCCTGGCCACGCCCGGGCTGAGCCCTTGGGCCAGGACCGCCGGCCACGGCAGCCCGCTGGCACCGGGGCCGCCCGGGTTGACCAGCATGATCCCCTGCTGCTGGCTCGGCGGGGCGGTCGCGGGGACCATGTCCAGCGCGATGCTGATATGCCGGCCGCTGGGGTCGGCGTAGTTCAGCGGCACGCTCAGCGTGGTGCAGTCGGGCACGCGCAGCTGGGCCAGCTGCGCAGGGCAGGAATGCCAGTGCAGCGTGCTGGCGGTGGGGACGATCGGCCCGGCATCGGCCGTGCTCCCGGCCGACTGCGCGTTGCTCGCGGCCTCCCCCGGCGGCGTGGTCGTGGAACCGGACGCGGTGCACGCGGTGACCGCGAGCAGCACAGCCGCTCCGACGGTCAGCACCACCACGACCCTGCGTCCCGGCACCCTTGGCCCGCCCGCGCGGGGCATCGAGGAGGATCTCACGATCACCCATCATGCCCGACGCAGCCCGATGCTCCGGCTGCCCCGCCTGGCGCCCGCTGGCGATGTGGCGCCGCTCAGGCGGGGATCTCGCCCTCGGCGCGCTGACGTTCCAGCAGGGCCTTGCGGTACTCGGCGACCACGAGGTCGGTGAGCTCCTGAGCAGACGTCTCCGAGCTGAGCTTGTCCAGGGTGATCCGGCCGCCCTGGAGCATGTTCACCCGGTCGCACACCTCGAGCACCTGGCCGTAGTTGTGCGCGATGATGATGATCGAGACGTTGTGCTGCGACTTGAGCTTCGTGATCAGGTCCAGGATAATGGCGCCTTCCTTCACGCCCATGGCGGCGAGCGGCTCGTCCAGCAGCAGGATCTTGGACTGGGAATAGACCGAGCGGGCGACCGCAATGGCCTGCCGCTGGCCGCCGGACAGCTTGGCCACCTCGGCATCCACCGACGGGATCCGCACGCCCATGTCGTCGAGGTGCTCCCTGGACAGCTGCTTCATGACCTTCTTGCGCAGCAGCGGCCAGCGCACCGGCTCCCGGTTGAGGAACATGTTGTCGTAGACGCTGAGCTGGTTGATCAGCGCGAGATCCTGGTAGACCACGTCGATGCCGAGCGAGCGGGCCTGGGGGACCGACTTGAGCGTGACCTCCTGGCCGTCCAGGAAGATCCGCCCGCTGGTGGGCGGATGGAAGCCGCAGATGATCTTGATCAGGGTGGATTTGCCGGCGCCGTTGTCGCCGATCAGGCCGAGCACCTCGCCGCGCCGCAGGTGCATGTTCACGTCGACCAGCGCCGTGACGGCCCCGAACTTCTTGGAGATGTGCTCGACCTGGAGCACGTCGCCGTCCGCGCCCGGCGGCGGGTCCACCTGCTGCTGCGCCTGCTCGGTCATCTCAGGCCCGCCCTCTCTCACGTAGCCGGGTCAGCTGCACGTTCGCGATCATGGCCAGCAGGATGGCGCCGCCGAGGAGGATGTTCAGCGGGTTCGCGCTGATCCCGATCACCTCGAAGCCGATAAACAGAACGGCGATCAGGATCCCGCCGAGGAACGCGCCGATGATGGTGCCCGAGCCGCCCAGCATCGCGGTGCCGCCGATGACCGCGGCGGCCACCGCGTAGAACATCGGCGTGAATCCGCCGGACGTCGGGTCGACGATGGTGATCTGGAACGAGATCTGGAGGCCGACGAACGCCCCCAGGAGCCCGGTGAGCATGAAGTTCCCGTACTTGATCCGGGCGATGCTGACGCCGGCCTCCCTGGCCCCGAGCTGGTTGCCGCCGGTGGCGACCGTGTGCAGCCCCCACCGGGTCCGGGTGAGCAGGATGTGGAAGATGGCCGTCAGGATGATGGCCCAGGTGAACTCGGCCCACGCATACTCGCCGATCCAGTGACCGATGCCCGCCACTTGTGCCGGGATGTTCTCCTGCTCGGCGTGTGACGTGGTGAGCACGATCCCGTTTATCACGTATGCGGTGCCCAGCGTCGCGATGAACGACGGCAGGCCCATCGTGACCGTGAGGAAACCGTTGAACCAGCCGATCAGCACGCCGACGAGCAGCGCGGCCAGTATGGCCAGCAGGCCGGGGAAGTGGTAGTCGGCGATCAGGAAGTACACGACGAACGGCGCGAGCTGGTAGGTGAACCCGACAGAAAGATCGATCTCGCCGCAGATCAGCAGCATGACCTCACCGAGCGCGATGATGATGATCGGCGACGCGAACTGGCTCAACGTGATCAGGTTGATGTGGGTGAAGAACGCGTGCCGCCCGACCGAGGAGATGAACCCAAAATAGATGATCAGCAGGACGTCGACCACGAAGACGGTCGCCTCCCGCTGCCGGACCACCAGCGCGCCAACGTCTCGCAGCGCCCGCATGACGCCCCGCGCCGGTGGTCCCGGCGGCCCGCCGACGACCTCGGGCGCTTGCTGCACGGTGTCGCTCACCTGCGCCATCCCCTTCCGCCCGGTCAGCGGCGCGCCGACGCCGTTTACTGGACCGCGTATATGCCCAGTATCCGACGTCGGCGCGCTTTTACCTAGAGGCCCGGTGCCGCGTCACACGCTGGTCGTGGCGATCGGGTTCACGATGGGGCCGGACCGCGAGACCAGGACGGGCGGCGGGGGGGCCGAGCCCTCGTACGAGGTCTTGGTCGTGAGGTACGGCCCCACGTTCGACTTCGTCACGAAGGTCAGGCCGGTGTCGGTGTTCGGCGGGAGTATCAGCCCGCCGGTCAGGTTGAACAGGTACAAGTACAGCACCGGCAGGAAGCCCTGCAGGTACGGCTCCTGGTCGATGGTGAAGTCGATCTGGCCCGAGTTGATCGCGGTCAGCGTGCCCGGCGTGAGGTCGAACCCGCCGGCCGGGATCTTCCCGGCCAGGCCGACGCTGGCCAGCGCCGGGCCGAGGTACTCGGTCGAGCCCGCGTCCACCGCGAACGCGCCCTTGATCGTCGACGTGACGCCGACCAGGTACGCCTTCTCGGCCGCTTCCTCCCCGGAGGTCAGCGCTCCGGTCGCGATCTCCTTCACGGTGTACCCCGCCGGGGTCAGGACCGACGCGGCGCCGTCGTAGCGAGGCTGGATGTTGCCGGTGCCCGGGGTGGCGATGAAGATGACCACGTCACCGGGGGTCGTGACGAGGGACTTGATCCGGTTCCCCATCGCGATGCCGGAGTTGTAGAGCGCCTGGCCCACGTAGCAGAGCCGGTTGGTGCCGATGTCAGCCACGCCCTTGGTAACGACTCCGTCCGCGTTGTAGCTGACCACCGGGATGCCGGCGCTCATCGCGTTCGCGACCGGCGTGGTGAACGAGGTGGCGTTGATCACCGTGGTCGCGATGCCGTTGGCCTTGGCGGCGATCGCGGTGTCCAGGTAGGCCACCATGTCGGAGGCGGTCGAGGTCGTCGACCCGCCCCACTTCGGCGTCGGCAGGCCGAGCAGCTTGGCCGCGTCGGCCATCCCGTTCTGGGTCGGGACGAAGAACAGGTTCGTGGTGACGTGGTTGACGAACCAGAACTGCCAGGGCGGGGTCGAGGGGAAGTTCCCCACGGCCTTGGCGGTCGCGGTCGGGGTTACCGTCGTGGTGGCAGTGCTGGACGAGGCGCACGCGGTGAGCAGCGCCGAGGCGGCCGCCGTGGCGCTGAACAGCCCGGCTCCCTCAAGCAGCCTGCGGCGGGACGGCCCGTCCTTCATGTTCAGGGTCTCGATTGCTTCGTCGACTACCGGGTCGACCTTTTTCTTCATCTCAGGACCTCCATGGAATTTCCCTGGGACGGGACACTCCTCCGAGCCAAGCCCGCAGCGTGCGCAGCGGGTCCCGTCGACTTCGTCGCGAGGGATAACGTGGAGACACGCTTATTCTGATGTCCGCCCGGGCAATTCATCTGACGTACCCGAACCGGCCTCAAAACGAGATTATTCAGCGTATCCGGTGAACCGCCCTTGACGCTAAAACTGTTCATGATCACCTGTCAAGGCACCATACGGACCCGAAATATTTCGATCCCGTTTTGATATCAGCCTCGGCATGAGCACGTATATGCCCTGGTTACCAAAACGCGCCCATCAGCTGCAT
>JASHYW010000392.1 GCA_030042885.1 Streptosporangiaceae bacterium
TGCCGGGAGCTGCTCGCCCGGCCCGGCGGATTCACCGCGGTGGCCGCGGCCAACGACATGCTGGCCGTCGGCTGCTACGCCGCGCTCGAGGAGGCCGCCCTGCCGTGCCCGGATGACATCTCCGTGATCGGCTTCAACGACATGCCGTTCATCGACCGGCTCCGGCCTCCGCTCACCACGGTGCGCTTCCCGCACTACCAGCTCGGTACCGAGGCGGCCCAGCTGCTGCTCGAGCGGATCGGCGAGCGCGAGTCACCGGTGAAGATCCTGTACCTCGCGCCCGAGCTCGTGGTCCGTGGCTCCACCGCCGAACCTGCCGGGCATGCGGCGCTGGCCCAGTCCGAGGAGGCAGGGGAGTCAGGTCACGCAGTCCCGGTCCCGCTGCACCGAGCTCCCTCTCACCGGGCCACCGGCGTGTCACCCTCGTAACAGCCCGAGCCGGCATCTGCGCAGGCCGAGCCGTATCCACGTACCAGCCGGAGCCCCCATCCGCGCGGTCGGCCCCACGCGACGCAATCGATTGCTGTGAGGCCACCGGGGTTACAAAAATCTCATGCAGCGAAAGAAGCGTACGCGGTATGTGAGACCCGAGCCGCGCCTTCTGCCTCCGGTCATGATTAGCTCCCGGCCTCCGGGCGGACTGGCCCCGTGAATTAGGTCGCGAGGCGATATGTTGCGCGGCTAAACCATTTTGGTAGGGCTTTGGTAACAGGTTGGACATCCGGCATTGACAAATCGCATGGCGCGAGGTCAATCTCAGGGTGCAAACGATTGTGACCGGAGGCGAGAGGGACCTGGCGGCATGGTCGGACACGAGAATGCGCACCGGCTGGGCTGGCTGGGCACCGGGCGCATGGGCGCGGAGATGGCCCGTCGGCTGCTCGTCGCCGGGTGCGATCTCGCCGTATATAACCGCTCACCGGCCAAGGCGGAACCGCTGGTAAGGCTGGGCGCCAAGCCCACTGGATCCGCCGTGGAACTTGCCGCCAGAGATATCGTCTTTGTCACGGTCGGGTCATCGGATGACCTGATCTCCGCGGTGCTCGGCCGGGACGGGCTGATGTCAGGTGCAGCTGGAGCGGCCCCCAGAGTACTGGTCGATTGCTCCACGGTATCGGCTGAGGCCTCCGCCCGCGTGCGGGCGGAGATCGCCGCCCGAGGCACCGCACTGCTCGCCGCACCGGTGATGGGTAACCCCAAGGTGGTGCGTGCCGGGAAGATGACGGCCGCGGTCTCCGGATCCCGAGAGGCGTTCGTCGTCGCGGAGCCGTACCTGAACATGCTCGGCCGCGGCGTGACCTACGTCGGCGAGGGCGAGGTGGCCAGGACGGTCAAGCTCTGCCACAATCTATTCCTCGGAGTAGTGGCGCAGTCGCTGGCCGAGATTACGGTTCTGGCAGAGAAGAGTGGCGTCAGCAGGCAGGCGTTCCTTTCCTGCCTGAACAAGAGCGTGATGGGTTCGCTGTTCACCGGATATAAGGCGCCCGCATACGTGAACCTGGACTTCGAGCCCACGTTCACCGCAACCCTGCTGCGGAAGGATTTTGACCTTGGCCTGGCCGCAGCGAGGGAACACGAGGTGCCGATGCCGGTGGCCGCGATCGTTCATCAGCTCATCCAGAGCCTGGTCGGACGTGGCTATGGCGATGCCGATTTCGCCGCCCTCCTGCAGCAGCAGGCGGAGTCGGCGGGCCTGTCACTCGTCAGCGAGCACGCGGATGTGCCCGACGGGCTCGGCACCGACGAAATCTGACCAGGCATCGACCGAAGTGACCCGAGCAAGGAGGAAGGCAGGAACCGGGCGCGAGACCCCAGCTCCCTGCTTTTCCAAGGATGTCTTTGAACGCCGTCTTCTACGCCGCCCTCGTGCTGGTGCTCCTGATCCCCCCGACCGGGTTCCTCGGCAGGCAGGCGGTCAGAGCTGGATGAAGGGCGGAACGATACGGGCCCGTCTCGCCGCGGGTGCCATGTGGTCGGCGCTGGCCGTCCTGGCCGCGGCGGCCCTGCTGTTCCCGGTCGTGTTCCCCAATCCCGTGGTCACCAACTACGGAGTATTCGCGCTGATCTTCGCGACAGCCGCCTCGGCCTGGAACCTGTTCTCGGGGTTCTCCGGCTACATCTCCCTCGGCCAGGCGGTGTTCTTCGGCAGCGGTGCGTACGCGGTCGGCATCGCGGCGAGGGACTGGCACGTCAACGGGGTCGCGGTGTTCGCCCTGCTGCCGCTCGCCGCGCTGGTGGGGGCGGCGATCGCGGTTCCGTTCGGCCTGGTGGCGCTGCGGGTGCGGCGGCACACCTTCATCGTGATCACGATCGCGGTGTTCTTCATCTTCCAGCTGATGGCGTTCAACTTCTCCTTCACCGGCGGCTCAAGCGGCCTGCCGGCCCCATTCCTGAACTGGCAGGCCGCGACCTACAACAACCCCTTCTACTACATCGCGCTGGCCTGCACGATCGGCATCATCGCCGTGGCCTGGCTGATCCGGCGGGCCAGGTTCGGCCTGCACCTGCGGGCGATCAGGGACGACGAGGACCGAGCGCGAGGGCTCGGGGTGCGGGCGATGCGGGTAAAGCTCGCCGCGTTCACGCTGTCCGCGGCGGTAACGGGGCTGATCGGCGGCCTCTGGTTCCTGTACCTCACGCAAGTCGAGCCGCAGACCGGCTTCGACCCGCTCTTCGACCTGTCCATCGTGCTGATGGCTTTCCTCGGCGGGCTCGGCACCATTGCCGGTCCCGTGCTCGGGGCGCTCATCATCGAGCCAGGCCAGCTCTACCTCAGCATCCGCTTCACGAACGGGTATTACGGCGAGATCCTGCTCGGCGCGATATTCCTCGCGGTCGTGCTCTTCATGCCGCGTGGCATCATCCCGACCGGCGGCGAATGGATCCGCCGGCTGACGACCAGGGGCCGCTCAGCGCTGTCCACGGTCGTGCCTGCCAGCCCGGGGACGCCGCAGGCGCCGGGCCCAGGCGTCGCGCCGGAGGCAAGCCAGAAGGCACCGTCAAGCGAAGCTCCCGCGACGGAGGCCCAAAGGTGAGCGCGCCGCAGGCGCCGGGCCGAGTGCCGCGCGGACCCTGTGGGAGGGCGCATGACAGGGCCTGACCACAGTCCGGCGCCAGCCGCGGGCGGGGCGCAGGGGACGGGCGCGAGGTACTGGAAAACCCCCGAGATCGGGGCCCTCTACCTTGGCGGTGTCCCCTAGGACCGGTCACTTCTTGCGCGCGAGCGTCAGTCCGTCGCCGATGGGGACCATGACCAGGTCGGCGCGGTCGTCAGCGGCTGCGTGGTCGTTGAAATCCCTGACTGCGATCACCGCCGGGTTGTCGTTGCCCGCGTCGATGACGCGGCCGTGCGAGAACGTGTTGTCGACCATGATCAGCCCGCCCGGGCGGATCCGCGGCACGACCTGCCGCCAGTAGCCGAGATAGCCGCTCTTGTCGGCGTCGATGAAGGCCAGGTCGAACAGTTCGGAGTCGGGCAGGGCGGTAAGCGTGTCCATGGCCGGGCCGAGCCGCAGCTCAATCCGGTCCTGCAGGCCCGCCTTCTCCCAGTACTTCTTGGCGATCTCGGTCCACTCTTCGCTGATGTCGCAGCACAGCAGCTTTCCGCCGGGCTCGAGGCCCCGGGCGATGCAGATCGAGGAATAGCCGGTGAAGGTGCCAATCTCAATGGCCGACCTGGCCCCGGCCAGCTGGGTGAGCAGCGTCATGAACGTGCCCTGCTCCGGGGCGATCTGCAGGTCGGCCTCGTTCGGGAACAGCTCAGCGGTCTCGTTAGCCAGTTCCCGCAGCACAGCGTCTGGCGGGCTGCTGTGCGCCGTGAGGTACGCGTTGAGGTGGAGGCTGATCTGTTCACTGCGCCGCGTCATGGGATAACGCTATCTGTACGGCCTGCGGGAGGCGAGGCGTGCCGCTCGGCCCGCCGTGAATCCGGGCCCGTGAGGTCCGTCGGCTCGCTCAGTCCAGGCGGGACGTACGGTGCCGCAGGGCGCGGGCGAAGTCGGCCGCGAACGAGGCGGCGTCGGCCTGATCCAGGGTGGCGAACGAGATCCTGACCCCCGGCGGCGCCGCGATGCGGAACCGCTGCCCGGGGGCCACCGCCCAGCCCGCCGAGGCCAGGTACGACGCCACCCCGTCCTCGTCGGGGACGGGCACCCAGCAGGTGAAGCCCGATCGCCCGCTGGCCGCGATCCCGTGGCCCCGCAACGCCGACCGCAGCGCCTCGCCGCGGGCCGCGTACACCTGTGCCGCACGGTGCAGCGCACGTGCCGCCGACGGGTCCGACCACAGGTCCGCGACCAGTTCCTGTAGCTGGTAGCTGACCCACCCGGTACCCAGGGCTTGACGGCCCGCCACCCGGGCGACCGTGGCCTCGTCGCCGGCTAGCACCGCGAGCCGCAGGTCGGGCCCGAGCGACTTGGATACCGAGCGGATGGTGACCCAGCGTTCGCGGCCTGCCGATACCGAGAAGGCGGGGACGCCTGACACCGGCCCGGCGTGATCGTCCTCGATCACCCCGAGGGCCGGGTAGCGGCTCAGGACCGCGCCGATCGAGTCGGCCCGGTCGCCGTCCCAGGCGGCACCGGTCGCGGCCTGGGCCCGCGGGGTCACGATCAGCGCGCCCGCACCCCGGGCGAGCGCGGCAGCCAGCCCGGCGGGCAGGATGCCCAGGTAGTCGACCGGGACCGGAACCGCCGCGTAGCCCATGGCCGCGATCAGGTCGAAGGTCACCGCATGGCCGGGATCCTCGACCAGCACCCGGGCGGAGGGCGTGAGCCACGCCGCGAGGACCCGCTCGATGCCGTCCAGGGCACCGCCGGTGACCATCAGGCTGGTCGCGTCGATGCCGTCGGCGGCCAGCTGCTCGGCGGCCAGCCGCCCCAGCCGCGGCGCGACCGGCGCCTCCGCGTACATCCGGCCGGGCCGGGCCGCGGGCCTGGCCGGCAGGGTGGGGAGGAGATCCGGATCGGGGCCGCCGGTGATGAGGTCACGGGTACCCGCGGGGGCGCTCAGGTACACCCGGCTGCTGACCGGGGGAGCACCCCGGATCCGGGTGCCTGCCCGGCCCGCGCCTGCGGTGATGCCCCGCCGGCGCAGGTCGCTGTAGGCCGCGGCGACCGTGGTCGGGCTGACACCGAGCTGGCCGGCCAGCTCGCGGACCGGGGGGAGCCGGTCTCCGGGAGTCAGCTGCCCGCTGCGGACGCCCGCTTCCACGCTGGCCGATATCTCCCTGGCGGTGCCGCCCTGCGGACGGTATCGTACCAGTGTGTTCACAATTTGTACTGTAACATTCCTGACAGCGCCGCGGCACACGCTGGAGGTGCCATGATGCGGGTGGCCGCAGGCGACTACGAGATCGACGATGACCCGGCCCGGGTCGACCCCCAGGCCGCGGTCTCGTTCCTGACCACCGAGGCGTACTGGGCCCGGTGGCGCGACCGTGAGGACATCATGCGCCAGATCGCGGGGGCTTGGCGCGTGGTGGGCGCCTACGACCGGGCAGGCGCGATGGTCGGCTTCGCCAGGGCGTTCGGCGACGGGGGTCAGTCTACCTGGCCGACGTGTACGTGCTGCCCGGGCACCGCGGCGCCGGGCTGGGCAGGGCCATCGTGCGGATGATGATCGAGGACGGCCCGGGCGCCGACTGGCGCTGGATGCTGCACACCACCGACGCCCAGGGCCTGTACCGGTCGTTCGGCTTCGCCCGCCCCGACGAGCGCTACCTCGAGCGTCCCTCGCGGCTGGAAGCCGCAGGCCCCGCGGAGAAGGCCACCGTCACCGGACCGCTCATCGGCAAGGTGGTGCGCCTCGAGCCGCTGCAGTTCCAGCACGTGCCCGGGCTGGTGGCCGCGGCCACCGGAGGCGGGGAGCTGTACCGCTGGTCGCCGGTACCGCAAGGCGGGGCCCAGGTCCGCCGGTATGTCGAGACGGCGATCGCGGCCCGCGACAGCGGAACGGCGGTTCCGTTCGCCGCGGTCAGGATGGGCGACGACACGGTGATCGGCTCGACGCGGTTCTTCGACCTCGAGTACTGGCCGTGGCCGGAGAGCCATAACCGCACCGGTCCGGACACCTGCGAGATCGGCTACACCTGGCTGAGCCCGCACGCCATCAGGACCGGGGCGAACACCGAGATGAAGCGCCTTATGCTCACGCATGCCTTCGAGACCTGGCAGGTGCGCTCGGTGTGCCTGCATACCGACGTGCGGAACCAGCGGTCGCGGCAGGCCATGGAACGGATCGGCGCGCGTTTCGACGGGATCCTGCGCGCGCACCGGCTAGGTGCCGACCTGACGCCCCGCGACTCGGCGCGCTTCAGCATCACCGCGGCCCAATGGCCTCAGGTCAGGCAGCACATAGAGGAGCTGACCGCGCGCTACGCCCGGTCATGACGCGCGGTCCTGACCGCGCAGGGGCTAGCCGACGGCGTCGGCGATGCTGACGATGCCGGCCTGGGCCTGCCTGGACCCCGAAGCCCGCCACCACGCCTGGCCCGATTCGGGCAGCATGTAGATCGGGTCGTAGTAGGGGTACTCGCGGCTCAGCGCCAGCTCGTCATCGGCCTCGATCGCGGTGTGATAGTTCTTGGTCCAGTAGGAGATACCGCGCTCGGCGTCGTACCTGGCCACCTGGTGCAGCCAGCGCTTGCCGACGTACGGCACGTCGCAGACTATCCGCGGGGTCGCGAACCCGGGCAGGTAGCCCATGATGTCGTGCTGCAGCGACTGGCCCTCGGCCAGCGTCAGCCGCCAGTGCTCGCTGCCGGGGATCATGTCGCACATGTAGAAGTAGTAGGGCATGATCGAGGCCTCGTCGAGCAGGGCGAAGCACAGGTCGAGCAGCGCTTCAGTGCTGTTGTTCACCCCGCGCAGCAGCACGCCCTGGTTCCGCACGTCCCGGATGCCGGCCTCCAGCATGGCCTTGGCGGCCCGCGCCACCAGGGGCGTTAGGGACTGGGCGGCGTTCACGTGGGTGTGGATGGCGATACTCACGCCGCGGGACCGGGCGGTCCCGGCCAGCCGGGCCATGCCGGCGCGGGCCTCGTCCGAGAGCCAGTGCTGCGGCAGGCCCATCAGCGCCTTGCTGGCCAGCCGGATGTCCCTGATCGAGTCGATCTCCAGCAGCGAGGCGACGAAACCTTCAAGCCGCGGCCAGGGCAGGTTGGCCACATCGCCGCCGGACACCACCACGTCGCGCACGCCGGGCATCCGGCGCAGGTAATCCAGCATGGCGCCGAGCCTGTCGTCCCGGGCCAGCGCGAACTTGTGCTTGCCGGTCTGGGCCGTCGGGTTGCCCACCAGGTCCATCCGGGTGCAGTGACCGCAGTACTGCGGGCAGGTCGGCAGCAGCTCGGCGAGCACCTTGGTGGGGTAGCGGTGGGTCAGGCCCTCGACCGCCCACATCTCCGCCTCGTGCAGCGAGTCACGCTGCGCAAACGGGTGGGAGGGCCAGTCGGCCCGCCGGTCGCTGAACGCCGGGATCATGTACCGCCGCACCGGGTCCGCGTAGAACGCCTCGGTGAAGCCGGGCTGATCGGGCGATCCGGCCGGGACCACAGTGTTGAGCATCTGCGGTGGGATCAGCATCGACATGGTGGCCCGCTCGCGCTGGTCGCGCTCGAGGTCGGAAAAGAACCTCTCGTCCAGCCCCGGCCCGGTGACCTGGTGTAGCTGCCGCGCGTTCTTGACGCAGTGCGCACGCTGCCACTGCACGGATTCCCAGTCGGCGGCGGACACCTCGGCCCAGCCCGGGAATCGGCGCCAGTCAGGTTCGGCTAGCTCAGGACGCTGGTAAACATAGGGCTGAGAGACCATGAATGAAAGCCCTCCCTCTCTGGATGGTACCGAAGGACCTGCGGTACAAAACGTAATGAACCGTAGATTTTCCGGTGCGGCTCCCGGGGTTGGCTTCGGAGCTCCCTGCACCAGACAGTAAGATCTTCGTTAAATATCCATCTATACCGAAGAAGTTACTGATTTAGGTTACTATAGCAGAAAAATTTTCAGAACGATCCGTGCGTCACGTCACCACCTGTGCGGGCACAGGCCGGGCCGACGCAAGACGATGCAGGCCGGCCGGAGCAGGCGGGCTTGCAGGAAGGACCCGCTGCATGACCACCTCGCTTCCGACCTCGGCCCAGCCGCCGTCACCTTTCGGGCTGCACCGCGTCCTTGACCCTCCCGGCGTCCTGCCGCAGGCGGCCTGGCGGCTGGATGCGAGTGCCGCGATCGCCCGCGACGAGGTCCGGATCCGCGTCGACCGGCTGAACCTGGACGCAGCCTCCTACCGCCAGCTGCGCGAGACCTACGCTGGCGACCCGGACAAGATCAGGGCCGCGGTACTGGAGATCATCGCCACCCGCGGCAAGATGCAGAACCCGGTCACCGGTTCCGGCGGCATGCTCACCGGCACCGTGGAGGAGGTCGGCCCCGATTCCCCGCTGGGCCTGAAGCCCGGGCAGCGGATCGCCACCCTGGTCTCGCTCACCCTGACCCCCCTGGTCGTCACCGACTCGCTGTGCCGCTGGGACGGCCGATCCGAGCAGGTTCCCTGCCAGGGCCACGCCATCCTGTTCGCCCGGTCCATCGCCGCCGTGCTGCCCGATGACCTGCCGGTCCCGCTGTCCCTGGCCGTCATGGACGTCTGCGGCGCCCCCGCGCTCACCCGGCGTACAGTGACGAAGGGATCCGTGGTCCTGGTCATCGGCGCGGCCGGGAAGAGCGGCTCGCTATCCGCCGCGGCCGCCCGCCAGGCCGGCGCGGCCCAGGTCATCGGCGTCGTCCCCACCCAGACCGAAGCCGCCCTGCTCGGCGAGGCGGCCGGGCTGGTCGACGAGATCGTGATCGCCGACGCCAGGGATCCCGTGGGCCTGGCCGCCCGGGTGGAAGCGGCGGGCGGCCCGGCGGACGTGACCGTGGTGTGCGTCGACGCCGCGGGCTGCGAGGGCGGCGCGATCCTGGCCACGGCCCGGGGCGGCACCGTCATC
>JASHYW010000393.1 GCA_030042885.1 Streptosporangiaceae bacterium
GCCCGGCGGCCACCCCGGCGGGTCCGCGCCCGGCCGCGCAGCAGCAGGCCGGCACCGTGCCCGGGCGTACGGCTTCGCCGACCCAGCCCGCGCCGTCGGCACGGCCCCAGGGAGCCCAGGCATCCCAGCCGTCTCAGGAGAAGCGAGCGCAAGCACGCACCGGTGTCATCGAGGCGGAGGAGTAGGCCGAACACGTCCGCGTCATGCCCGGCTGTGACACCTGACGGGCAGCCGGCGCGCCGGCCGCCAGCCGGTCAGCCGACGTCGAGGCCGTGGGCGAGCATGTCCAGGCGCCTCAGGATGACGCCTTCACGCAGGGCCCAGGGGCACAGCTCGATCTGATCGACGCCGAGCAGGTCGAGGATGGCGTCGGCCACGATGGCCCCCGCCGGAAGCTGGGCGACCCGGCTCGCCGAGACGCCGGGCAGCTTGGCCCGCTCGGCCTGGGACATCGCCGGCAGCCGTTCGGCTAGTGCGGCGACGTCGGCGTGCCTGAGCGTCCGCTTGACGTACGGGCCCTCGCCAGACGGGGCCGCGCCGGCGATCCTGGCCAGCTGCCGGAAGGTCTTCGAGGTTCCCACCACGTGATCGGGGGGGCCCTGCCGCAGCATGCGCCCGACCTCCCTGGCGATTTGCGCTCGCACATGCCTGCGCAGGCGCCGCACGTCGTCCGCGGACGGCGGGTCGCTGGTGAACCAGTCCCGGTTAAGGCGGCCGGCGCCTAGCGGCAGCGAGGCCACCACGTCCGGTTCCTCGTCGATCCCGGAGGCCACCTCGAGCGACCCGCCGCCGATGTCGATGACGAGCAGCCGTCCCGAAGACCAGCCGAACCACCGCCGGGCGGCCAGGAAGGTGAGCCGGGCCTCCTCGGGGCCGGTCATCACGTTGATCTGGGCGCCGGTCTGCTCGCGTATCCTGGCCAGGACCTGCTCACCGTTCTTCGCCTCCCGGACGGCCGAGGTCGCGAACGCGATGAGCTCCTCCGCTCCCTTGTCCTCGGCGATGCGCAGCGCCTCCTCGACCACGTCCCGCAGGTGGCTCTCACCCTGCTCGGACAGCGCATTTCCGTTGTCCAGCTGATCGGCGAGCCTGAGCTCGGCCTTGTGCGAGAACGCCGGCATCGGGCGGGCACCGGGGTGCGCATCCACCACGAGCATGTGCACCGTGTTCGACCCGACATCCAGCACCCCAAGTCGCATACCTTGACGCTACCCTGCCGGTGGCCGGAAAGCCTGGTCGCGGACCTCAGGCGGCCGCATCCTTGGTGATATGTTCACCTAAGGTGCGACTTTTGAGAGATTTTCAGATATTTTGTTCCGAATGTACCCCGGTGCTTGCCCCGAGATATCAGGAGGCCTGTCCATGCGAAACGGCGAGGTGTCGTACTGGTGGCAGGCACGCGGCGTCCCGCCGCGGCGGCCGTCGCTGCCCGGCGCCACCGAGGCCGACGTGTGCATCGTGGGAGGCGGCTTTACCGGCCTGTGGACCGCCTACTACCTGAAGCGAGCCGACCCGGGGCTCCGGATCGTGGTGCTCGAGGCGGCCTTCGCCGGGTTCGGCGCCTCGGGCCGGAACGGCGGCTGGGTCACCGCCGCCCTGCCCGGCTCACGGTCCCGCTATGCCCGGCATCCCGGCGGCAGGAAGGGCGTCCGCGAGCTGGAGCGGCAGCTACGCGAAACCGTCGACGAGGTGGCCCGGGTCTGCCTGGCCGAGGGCATCGACGCCGGCCTGGTCAAGGGCGGGACGCTCACCGTCGCCACCACCGCCGCACAGGATGCCCGGCTCAGGCAGCGGCTGGCTCACGACCGGTCCTGGGGTGACGAAGAGGGGACCGTTCGGTATCTGAATAAGACGGAACTGGCCGGCCGGCTGCAGGTGACCGGGGCCGTCGGTGCCCTGTACTCACCACACTGCGCCCGGGTGCAGCCTGCCGATCTCGTCGCCGGGCTGGCCGGGGCGGTGACCCGCTCCGGCGTCCTGCTGTACGAGGCGACCCCGGTGACGTCCATCTCGCCGGGACGCGCGCACACCCGGGCGGGCGAGGTACGCGCGCCGTACGTCCTCCGCTGCACTGAAGGGTTCACCGCGGCCCTGCCCGGCCAGCGCAGGACGCTGCTGCCGATGAACAGCTCCATGATCATCACCGGGCCGCTCGGCGACGCCGCCTGGAAGTCCATCGGCTGGGACCGGCTCGAGACGCTCAGCGACGAGGCACACGCGTACATGTACGCGCAGCGGACCGCGGATGGCCGGATCGCGCTCGGCGGGCGCGGCGTCCCGTACCGATTCGGCTCCCGGCTTGACCACGACGGCGCGGTCGCCCCGTCGACCGTGGCCCAGCTGGGCCGCATCCTGCGCCGCATGTTCCCGGCGACCGTCGAGGCCGGCATCGACCACGCATGGTGCGGGGTTCTCGGGGTGCCGCGGGACTGGTGTGCCACGGTCATGCTGGATCCGCGCACCGGCCTGGGCTGGGCGGGCGGCTACACCGGGCAGGGAGTGGCCGCCGCCAACCTGGCCGGCCGGACGCTGGCCGACCTGGTCCGCGGCGTGCCCAGCCCGCTCACCACGCTGCCCTGGGTGGGCCACCGCTCGCCCCGCTGGGAGCCAGAACCGGCCCGCTGGGCCGGGGTCCGCGGCCTGTACACGCTGTACCGCACGGCGGACCGGCTGGAATCAGCCGGCCGCTCGGCGCGTACCTCCCTGCTCGCCCGCGCGGGCGACCTGATCTCCGGCGTCCCTGAGTAGCCGGCGTTCAGTAAATGGTCTTGGTCTTGCTGCGGTGCGTAATACGCCCGTTATCGCCGGCGGTGAACGTGTAGACCCGCAGGTGGCCGGTAAGGTGCAGGGTTCCGCTGCGGCATACCGTCTGGCCTGGTCCGATGGCCACCGCCCCGAGGTTGGACACCAGGGTGTTGCTGGAGTTCGAGGCCAGCGTGACCGCTCCCACGGCGAAGTAGTTGCCCGTGTCCTTGGCGCATACGTAGATCTTGACCCCGCCGCTGGTCTCGCGGTAGGTGCCCCAGGCCTTGACGCCGTGCAGGCTCGGGAAGGAGAGCTTGTGCGTGCTCGAGTGCGGGGCGGCGAAAGCCGGCAGTGCGCTGAGGGTGAGCATCGCCGCGGAGGCGGCGATGACAGAAAGTCGACGCAGCATGTAGACCCTGTACCTCCGTGCTGGGGTTGGCGGGAAGCCCACAAAGGTAGCAGCATCTCCCCCGCGAGACAACCGTGCATGCGGTAACGACACGGGCTCCTTCTGTGAGCACTGGCCGGAGACATTGCGCCGTTGAGTACCTAGATGGCTCCTGAACGTAGTCACTGCGGCCGTCGGGCCGCTTGACCCCGCGACGATGCGCTGGTTACCCTCGTCTTTATTATGTGGGTCTATTCGCTGAAACATTTTAAAACGGGCGTGTTGCTGGTAGCGGCGACAATTGCTCTTGCGGCTATTTGGACTTACCTCCCACATGTATTCTTCTATATGATTGCCGGCTCGGGGATCTTCATCGGGCTGTTCGTCCTGGCCACCCACGACTCGTGGCGTCAGACGGGCCGGGTCGATCCTCCCGCGCCGCGGTCCAAGGCCGGACCGCGGGCGCGTAGCCAGCGCGGCCCCGCGGGGCAGGCTGGACCTCAGCGGGCCCCCGCAGGGCAGACTCGCCCCCCGCGGCGGCGCGGCTCCGCGGCGCGGGCTCGCGCCCAGCGCCGCGGAGAGCTGCTGGACCCGGACGCCACGGTCACTCTCTCCGCCGAGCGCGAGGCGGCCGGCATCGACGACGTGTTCGCCGCCCTGGACCGTGAGCTGGTCGGTCTCATCCCGGTGAAGACGAAGGTGGAAGAGATCGCCTCGCTGCTGCTGGTGGACCGGGTCCGGCAGCGGTTCGGCCTTGACGCGCCGCGGCCGAATTTGCACATGTGCTTCACCGGCGCGCCGGGAACCGGGAAGACCACGGTGGCCTTGCAGATGGCTGATCTGCTGCGCCGCCTCGGGTATCTGGAAAGCGGGCATCTCGTGCATGCCATGCGCGACGATCTGGTCGGAGAGTACATCGGGCACACGGCACCCAAGACAAAGCGCGTCCTGGAACGCGCCATGGGCGGGGTCTTGTTCATTGACGAGGCGTATTACCTGTACCGCGCCACGGATTCAAAAGACTACGGCCAGGAGTGCGTCGATATCCTGCTCCAGGTGATGGAGAATGACCGCGACAAACTCGTGGTAATCCTGGCGGGCTACAAGGACCGGATGGATGAATTCTTCGAGTGCAATCCCGGCATGAGCTCGCGGATCGCCCACCACCTCGACTTCGCCGCCTACGAGCTGGACGAGCTGGTCGCCATCGGAAGCAGGATGCTGGACCGCGCGTCCTATTATCTTTCTGACGCGGCCGAGGTGACATT
>JASHYW010000394.1 GCA_030042885.1 Streptosporangiaceae bacterium
GGCCCAGGCGGCTACGTCGAGCATGACCCCGGGGCGTCCGCCGTTTGCGCGGTAACGGCGGCTGGCCACCACCACCGCGACGATGATCCCGGCCGTGACGCACAGAGCATAGGCCCGCAGCGGGAGCGGCCCTAGCCGCCAGGCCGCATGGCCTGGGCTCGGGATCGACGCCAGCGGGGGGTCCCAGGGGGGTCGTCCCCCCGGAGACAAACGCAGCGGCATCTTCCGGACATTACCGCGTCTGCCCGGAAGGCAGCCACGGGCTGGGTATCCGCCGGACTCCAGCGGAAAGCTCGGCGGTGAGGTCCCTGATCGCGTCGGTGCCCGTGGCGGCGTCCGGCGCGTCAAGGAGGCGGCGGACGAAGGCGGAGCCCACGATGACCCCGTCCGCGAACGCGGCGACCTGCGCGGCCTGGGCACCGTTGCTCACGCCGAGGCCCACGGCCACCGGCAGGCCGGTGTGCTGGCGGATCCGGGCGACCAGGCGGGCCGCATCGCCGCTGACCGCATCCCTGGTCCCGGTGATGCCCATCAGCGAGGCGGCGTAGACGAACCCGCGGCAGGCCTTGGCGATCCTGGCCAGCCGCTCGCCGCTGGAGCTCGGCGCGGCCAGGAACACCCGGTCCAGGCCGTACTCCTCGGAGGCCTCGAGCCAGGATCCGGCCTCCTCCGGAGTGAGATCGGGCGTGATCAGCCCGGAGCCGCCCGCCTGGGCCAGGTCGCGGGCGAACGCGCGCACACCGTACCGGTCGACCGGGTTCCAGTAGGTCATGACCAGGGCGGGGATGCCCACAGCGGCAATCGCCTCGACGGTGCCGAGCACGTCGGCGACCCGGGTCCCTGCGGTGAGCGCGCGGCGGGTGGCCTCGGCGATCACCGGGCCGTCCATCAGCGGATCGGAGTACGGCAGGCCGACCTCGATGATGTCGGCCCGGGCGCCGGCCATTGCCTTCGCGGCCTCGATGGCGCCGCTGACGGTGGGAAATCCGGCAGGCAGGTAGCCGATGAGGGCGGCGCGGTTGTCGGCGTTCGCTTTGCCGAAGGCGACCGTGACCGGGCTGGGGGTCGTCAGCGGGCTCACAGGCCGAACCACTTCGAGGCGGTGTCCACGTCCTTGTCGCCGCGGCCGGACAGGTTAACGATGATCAGGCCGTCCGGGCCGAGTTCCCGGCCGACCTGCAGGGCGCCGGCCAGCGCGTGGGCCGACTCGATGGCCGGGATGATGCCCTCGGTGCGGCACAGCACGCCGAACGCGTGCATCGCCTCGGCGTCCGTCACGGCGCGGTAGCTGGCCCGGCCGGTTTCGGAGAGCCAGACGTGTTCTGGGCCGACGCCCGGGTAGTCCAGGCCGGCCGAGATGGAATGGGTGCTCAGGGTCTGGCCCTCGTCGTCCTGCAGGACGAAGGTCCGCATGCCGTGCAGCACGCCCGGGGAGCCGCCGGTGAGCGTGGCCGCGTGACGGCCGGTGTCCAGGCCGTCGCCGCCGCCCTCGCAGCCGATCAGGCGCACCTCGGTGTCCGGGATGAAGGCGTGGAAGATGCCGATGGCGTTGGAGCCGCCGCCAACGCAGGCGATCACCGCGTCGGGGAGCCTGCCTTCCTGGCGCAGCACCTGCTCCCTGGCCTCCAGGCCGATCACCCGCTGGAAGTCGCGGACCATCATCGGGAACGGGTGCGGGCCGCCTACCGAGCCGATGCAGTAATGGGTGTGCCCCACCGTCGTCACCCAGTCGCGGAAGGCCTCGTTCATGGCGTCCTTGAGCGTCCGGGTGCCCGCGGTGACCGGTATGACCTCGGCGCCGAGCATCCGCATCCTGGATACGTTGAGGGCCTGCCGGTGGGTGTCATCCTCGCCCATATAGACCGCGCAGTCCAGGCCGAGCAGCGCGGCGGCGGTGGCGGTGGCCACGCCGTGCTGCCCGGCGCCGGTCTCCGCGATGACCCGCGTCTTGCCCATCCGCCTGGCCAGCAGGACCTGGCCGAGCACGTTGTTGATCTTGTGTGACCCGGTGTGGGTGAGGTCCTCGCGCTTGAGCAGCACCGTGGTGCCGCCGGCTCGCTCGCTGAACCTGGCCGCCCGGGTGAGCAGCGTCGGCCGGCCTGCGTAGCCGGTGAGCAGGCCGTCGAGTTCGGCTCGGAAGGCAGGGTCGTTCCTGGCCTGCTGGTAGGCGGCGGTGAGCTCGTCCAGGGCCGCCATGAGCGCTTCCGGGGCGAACCGCCCGCCATACGCAATGCCGTGAGCGGGAAAATGCCCGGAAATATCGGGAACTGGCGCAATGTCGGGCTCTGCGGGGGAGGTGGGGTCCGCGGGACCGGCGGCGGTCGCCGCGGTCATTCTCGCTCGCTTCGCAGCGCGGGATGAGAGCCCGCGGTGACCAGGTCGGCGACGGCGCCGCGCGGGTCCTTCTCGGTGACCAGGCTCTCGCCGACCAGCACGGCGTCCGCGCCGGACGCGGCGTAGGCGAGCAGGTCGCGCGGGCCGCGGACGCCGGACTCGGCGACCTTGACGA
>JASHYW010000395.1 GCA_030042885.1 Streptosporangiaceae bacterium
GACACCAGCACGCTGTCCGGCGGCGAGACGTTCCTGGCCAGCCTGGCCCTGGCCCTCGGCCTGGCCGACGTCGTCACCGCCGAGGCGGGCGGCACCCGGATCGAGGCGCTGTTCGTCGACGAGGGCTTCGGCAGCCTGGACGACCAGACGCTGGAAGAGGTGATGACCGTGCTCGACGGCCTGCGCGAAGGAGGCCGGATGGTCGGCATCGTCAGCCACGTCGCCGAACTGAGGCAGCGCGTGCCCGCCCAGGTCCACGTGCGCAAGGGCCGGGCCGGCAGCCACCTGGACGTGCGAGCCCCCGGCTGCTCGTATTGATTTTCTTCCGAACGGACGGTGGTGCGTGCGCCCCGCCATCTTGAACAGCACCCACCCTGAACTTCCGTAATATCAGCAGTAACAATGGTCTGCTTGCTGACATTTTCCGGTAATAACGATAAACGTCGAAATCACTGCAAAGGGCGCCCGCTCTCTCCTAAACTCACCAACCAGGAGGGCGCATGAGACGCAAGTTTCAATATGTGATTTGCCTGACCGGAGCCGGGTTGCTTGTCGCGCTCGCCACCGGGTGCACGAGCGCGAGCGGCTCGCCCCAGGCGTCGGGACTGGAAAAGACGAACCTGACCGTCGGCGCGGTGCCCATGGCCGACGAGGCCGGCCTGTACATCGCCAAGGACCAGGGCCTGTTCACCGCCGAGGGACTGAACGTCACCATCGACTCCATCGTCAGCAGCGCGCTCGCCACCACAGACCAGAACAACGGCACGTACGACATCACCGCGGGAAACTCGGTGTCCTACATCCAGGACCAGGTGAGCGGCCAGTCGAACCTGGAGATCGTCGCCGAGGGCTCGCTGATGCAGCCCGACAACCAGGCCCTGTACACCATGCCCGGATCACGGATCACGACCATCAGCGACCTGCGGGGAGCGCGGATCGGCGTCAACGTGCTGAGGAACATCGGCACGTTGCTGATCAGTTCCGTCCTCCAGGAGCACGGGATTTCCCCCAGCGAGGTGCACTTCGTGGCGATCAAGACCGGTTTCCCCGGCATGATGCAGGCCATGCAACAGCACACCATCGACGTGGCCTGGCTCCCCGAGCCGTTCGGCAGCGCGGATTCCATGAGCTACGGCCTGCGGGAGATCGTCGACCTCGACCAGGGCGCGACGACGAACTTCCCGGTGGGCTGGTACGTCGTGACCAAGGCCTGGGCGAAGAAGTACCCGCGCACCCTCGCCGCCTTCCTCGACGCGCTCCGGCAGGGGCAGGAGATCGCCGACACCGACCGGGCCGCGGTCGAGCAGGCCATGCAGGACCTGCCCTCCCCCTATAAGGTCCCGGCGTTCATCACGGCCGCCATGTCGCTTGAGACCTATCCGCTGAACACCGCACCCGACATCGACCAGTCCCGTGTCCAGCGAGTGGCAGATGCCATGTACCAGCTGGGCATGCTGACCCAGCCGTTCCACGTCAGCTCGATGCTCCAGCCGTGATGTCATTTCCGCGGCCCGACGACCAGGTGTGCCCGCCGCCACTCGCAGCACCGCAGAATCCTCACAGACGGGTCGTGGAAGGCATATGCCGGACAAGACGGTCACGAGACCCGTTTCGCCCATAGCACGTCAAATAACGCTACGATGACACTGCAGTCTCAGCAGGGACCGCGCCGCCGGCAAAACCGGCCCCCGGCCTCTCGTCAGGGACCCCTCTCAGGTTTACGATCGGAAACTGTCAGTCAAGACTTGGAAAACTCTGATGGTTCGTCTGTGGGGCGGGACGGACAGGAGTGTCAGAGGTGGCGAACAAGTAAGAACGGGAATTCGTCATGACAACAGATCCCGGTGTTCGGCGCATCGTGGTCGGTGTCGACGGCTCAGCGGAGTCCGTGGCCGCCCTGAGATGGGCGTGCAGAGAAGCTAACCTGCGCGCCGTCGAGGTCCACGCGGTGCTCGCCCTGGAGTCCGCGTGTCATCAAGTGGCCAGCTACGCTGTGCCGGCGCCCAGGCGTACCGGCGGGAGCTGGGGAGGCGCCCGCGACGTGCTGCGCCGGTCGGTCAACGAGGCGGCCAGCCTGTATCCCGGCGTCACCGTGCGCACCGAGATCACCGAAGGGCTCGCCGCGAGGGTGCTGCTCGACCACGCGCGGGAGGCCGACATGCTGGTGCTCGGCCGCACCTCCCACGGCCCGGACTCGTACCGCGGGTCCGGCCCTGTCATCCGGGTGTGCCTGCGGGCCGCGCCATGCCCGGTCGTCATCATCGGCTCCGCGGCGACGGCCGCGCCAGACCCGGACGACCGCACTTCCCTGTCGCGGCACCGTGCCCTGGAGGGCTCGGCCGCGGCCAGGTGACCGTACGCCCGCGCAGGCCCGGCAGGTTCCGGTCACCGCGGGGTAGCCTCGCCCATGTGGCAACGATCAAGGTGTGGCTGCCCGGGCCGGACTGGGTGGCGGCGATGGGCGGCCTGCCCGCCGGCATGGCCGCCGACGTCTGGACCGGCGGCGAGGAACTCCCGGATTCGGCCGACGAGGTCCAGTTCGTCGTGCTGCCGTTCGGTACGCCGCCATCCCGGCTGTCTTTGCTGGCCAAGCTGCCGCGGCTGCGGGTGATCCAGCTGATGTCGGCGGGCGCCGAGCACGTGTTCGGCTACGTCCCGCCCGGAGTCACGCTGTGCACCGCACGCGGCGCGCACGACCCCGCGGTCGCCGAGTGGATCATGGCGGTGATCCTCGGCCAGCAGCGGCTGCTGCCCAGGTTCATGGCGGCGCAGCAAGCGGGCACCTGGAAGCCGGAGGTTAGCGATCCGCTGGCCGGCCGTACGGTGCTGATCGTCGGGTACGGCTCGATCGGCGAGGCGGTCGAGCGGCTGCTGGTTCCGTTCGGGGTGAAGCTCGAACGCGTCGCCCGGCACCCGCGGCCCGGCGTGTCCGGCCCTGACGACCTGCCGGCCCTAGTACCCAAGGCGGACATCGTGATCCTGCTCGTCCCGGTCACCCCGGCCACGACCCGGCTGGTCGATGCGCGGTTTCTCGGCCTGATGCATGATCACGCGCTGCTGGTCAACGCGGCCCGTGGCGCCATCGTGGACACCGACGCGCTGCTGGCGGAGCTGAACGCCGGCCGGCTGCGAGCCGCGCTCGACGTCACCGACCCCGAGCCGCTCCCGTCCGGGCACCCGCTATGGTCCGCGCCTGGCCTGCTGCTCACGCCCCATGTGGCCGGGCTCTCCACGCAGGCCATCCCGCGAGCCAGGGCCATCGCCCGGGGCCAGCTGGCCCGCTATGCCGCGGGCAAGCCGTTGCACAACGTGGTCGGCGCGCAGGGGTACTAGGAGCCTGCTGGGCCGTTTCTGGTGAACTTTCCTAAGACGCGTGCTGATGCTGCCGTCCGGCCATGGCTGGCCCGCGGGCCAGGTGGGCTGCCTGCAGGCTCCGGGCTGGCCTTCCGGTAGGTCCGGTGTCGTTGCGTGCGGTCCGGGGTGCCTGGTCAGGTGGCCAGGATCCAGGCGCCATCGCGGCGGTCCAGGCCCTTGCCGAGAATGTTGCGCAGGTTCAGCGCGGCGGTACGGCGTTTGAGCCAGGCGCGGTTCTTGGCCGTGCCGCGGTAGCGGAGCTTGAGGCGGCGGCCCCGTCAGGTGGCGACCTGGGCGATGGCCCGCTCGACGTGGGGCCGGTGGGTCATGTACTCCTCGCGCAGCCCGGCCCAGGCGGCCCGCGCGGTGCGCAGCAGGGTGTCGTGTTCGTGCAGGTGCACGGTGCGACCTTCTTTGGCGGTGGTGCACTTGGCGCGCAGCGGGCAGTGGCGGCAGGCGACCCCGAAGATGGCGGCGTTCTTGGCGGTCAGGCACCGGGTGATCCCGGCCGGGCAGGTCACGGTCCGGGCGGCCGCATCGACGGTGAAGTCATTGGCGGTGAAGCCGCCCGCCACGGCGGGCAGCAGCGGCCAGGGCTTGATCACCGCCTGGTGGCCGGCCGCGGTGATCGCCTGGCGCAGCTCCCCGCTGCTATAAGCCGGATCGCCGTGCCAGGCAAGCTGGCCGCCGGCAAGGTCTTGCCGGGCTGCGGGAGCGACACTCACCTCGGTTGCGTACCCCGGCGTAAATGGGGCCGATGGCCGCCGACCGGGTCCAGCTCCCAAGGCTTCCCGAAGCTCCAGGGACAAAGGACCCTGCCTGTCGCGCGACGAGTCAGTTTGTATGGACTTGTCCGGTCCTGGGATCAAAGGAGTTAGAGCGATGAAACAAGAACAGGTAGCAGAGGTCCTCCTCGCCAGCCGGACCCCCTTCTCGCTGCTCGCTTATCATCTGATCAGCGGCGAAGACGAAGCAGCCAAGGCGCAGCTTGCCGACGACATCGTCTGGAATCTGATGCCCAACGGTGCGGTCCTCAAAGGCAAGGAGCAGGTGTACCAGTTCCTCAAGCCGGCGTTCTTGTCCGTCGAAGACCGGCGGCCGGAGCTCCTAGGCAACGTGGCGGCCGGGGACTGGGGTGTCTTCGAGTACTGGAACGTCGGGACAGTCGATGAGCGGGTCATCGACTTCGCACGC
>JASHYW010000396.1 GCA_030042885.1 Streptosporangiaceae bacterium
GCACGGCGGGGCGGACCTGCGGGCGTGATGCCCGGCGGGGTGCCCGCGCGGTCGCGGCGCTGGCGGCGTGAACCAGGTCGAACAGGTGGGCGCGCTCGGCCTCGTCCAGCCGCAGCGCGCGGGCCAGCGATTCCAGGACCGAGTCGGACGCCCCGCGGGCGTTGCCGCGCTCCAGCCGCGTGTATTAGTCGACGCTCATCCCGGCCAGCAGCGCGACTTCCTCCCGGCGTAGCCCGGCGACCCGCCAGCTGCCGCCGTACGCGGGCAGGCCAGCCTCCTCGGGGCTGATCCTGGCCCGCCTGGTAGTCAGGAAATCACGGATCTCGCTGCGGGTGTCCATGACTTCCACGGTACGTTCCGCCGGCCCGGGCTGGGGGGCCCTGCCAGTACCCGGAACGACAGGCTCTCCCACAGCACCTCAGGCCCCGGTTTGCTGGATGTTACCGGCCGCGGCAGCGGCGGAATGTTCACCAACACGAGATGCGAGGACTCAGGAGGGATCGGCATGCGGGCAACGGTCATGTACGGGGCCGGTGACGTGCGCGTGGAGGAGGTGATCGACCCGGTCATCCGCGAGCCAACCGACGCGGTGGTGCGAGTGCTGCGCTCGTGTATCTGCGGGAGCGACCTGTGGCCCTACTGGTCGATGCCGGCCAGCGAGCACGGCCGCCGGATGGGGCATGAATTCCTCGGCACTATCGAGGACACCGGGACCGACGTCACCGGGCTCAGGCGCGGGGACCTGGTGCTGGCGCCGTTTGTGTGGTCGGACGGCACCTGCGACTTCTGCCGCGAAGGACTGCAGACCTCGTGCCGGCACGGCCAGGGCGAGGCCGTCCGCGTCCCGCAGGCGCCCGGTACCCTGGTCAGGCTCTCGGCCGGGGTCGACGAGGCGCTGCTGCCCTCGCTGCTGACCCTGTCGGATGTGATGTGCACCGGCCACCACGCCGCCGTGTCGGCCCGGGTGTCCTCCCGCACCTCGGTCACGGTGGTCGGCGACGGCGCTGTGGGGCTGTGCGCCGTGCTGGCCGCCCGGCGTCTCGGCGCGGAGCGCATCATCCTGATGGGCCGGCATAAGGACCGCACCGATCTGGGCCGGGAGTTCGGCGCCACCGACGTGGTCGCCGAGCGCGGCGAGGAAGGGACCGCCCGGGTCCGGGAGCTGACCGGCGGGGACGGCAGCCACGCGGTGCTGGAATGCGTCGGCACCCGGGAGGCGATCGACACCTCGATCGGCGTCGTCCGTGACGGCGGTGCAGTCGGCCGCGTTGGTGCGGCGCGGTACGACGAGGTGCCGCTCGGGTTCGGCACCATCATGCGCAACATCGGCGTGGCCGGTGGCGTGGCCCCGGCCCGCGCCTACATCGAGGACCTGCTGCCCGGCGTGCTGGACGGCAGCCTCCAGCCTGGCAAGGTGTTCGACCGCACCATCGGCCTCGGCCAGACCCCGGACGGGTACCGGGCGATGGCTAGCCGACAGGCACTCAAGGTCCTCATCCGGCCCTGAACCGCGGGCACAAGGAGCGAACGAGAATGGGCACCTGGACCGCGGACGAGCTGGACCGCATCGGCAGTGCCGGCGAGCTGCGCCTGGCCTCCCGGCGCGGCGACGGCAGCCTCCGCCCGTATGTGACGATGTGGGTCGTGCGCTCAGGCGACGGCCTGTACGTCCGGTCGGCCTACGGGCCACGCAACCCCTGGTACCGCCGCGCAATCGCCAGCGGCACCGGCCGTATCCGGGCCGACGGAATCGAGCAAGACGTGTCGTTCGCCTCAGCCTGCCAAGCTGTGCAAGCCGATGTCGACGCCGCCTACCACGCCAAGTACGACCGGTACGGGCCCGCCATCGTCGGCTCCGTCACCGGCCCGACCGCCCACGAGGTCACGATCCGGCTTGTCCCGCGGCCCGGCGGGCAGTGACCACATGTGGCCATCAGCGCAACGGCGCAGTTCTGAGGAGCAGCGAATGGAGATTTCCCGGAAAGCACCCACTGCCAAGGGACCTGGCGACACCTTCACCGGCGACGTCTGGATCGATCCGATCACCCGCGGCCTGCCCTCATCGCAGCTCAACGTGGCGGCCGTGCACTTCAGTCCTGGAGCTCGCACCGCCTGGCACAGCCATGACGGCGGCCAGACCCTCTACGTGACCGAGGGCCGTGGCCTGGTGCAGGCACGGGGTCAGGAAGTCGCCGAGATCAGTCCCGGCGACGTGGTGTTCGCGCCCGACGGCGAGGAGCACTGGCACGGCGCCACCCCGGACCACTTCATGACGCACATCTCCATCACCGAAGGCGCCCCGCACTGGGCGGAACACGTCAGCGACACCGAATACAAGGGCGGCAACTCATAAGACTCCGGCGAGTCAGCACCACGAAGACCGGAACACGCTCCGGCGTAGCAGCAGCAGGCAGACGAGCACTTTTGAACGAGGTTGAGCACGATGAGCGAAGTCACCGTTGTAATCGGAGCGGGATCCATCGGTCAGGCCATAGCCCGGCGGATCAGCGCTGGCAGGAAAGTGCTGCTGGCTGACCTGCAC
>JASHYW010000397.1 GCA_030042885.1 Streptosporangiaceae bacterium
ACCCGCATCCACCTGGTAACTCGAACTCGCACGGAGCCAAGACCGGGCAGGCCGCGCGTCAGCTGTCCCGTGGCAGATAAGCCGGCCCGCCGTGGTGGCTTTGACCTGGCCGGGCCTGATTAATCTAATCGGCTCTCAGCTCAGGGCGGTCGCTGGCTCTAATGCACCAGATCTGGCAGCTCTGTGCTCGCCACGGCGCTGACGCCTGAACGCGAAAAGTCGCGGCCAGCCTAGCCCGGATGAACTGGAGCGCCGCAACCTGCCACGTGCCTCGGCGGCCCAGCCCGGAACGCCACCGGCGTGGCCAACGTTCTCATCGCACGACCGACCGCCGAGGAGCTGAGTAGATCGCGCGTGGGTGTTTCAGAGAGCCAGCGAACCGCGCGCCGATTCCGTATTCGTGGACGATTTACCTTCCGTTGGCAGGAAGGCGCTCATATCGTCTGGTTCTGTCTTCCGCCGATTCGCCGGATCACTGCTTTGCGTGTCGCAGGCGGATCGGCTAGCGGGCAGCTTGCGGCCTGGCCGGCCGACGTGTTACGCGTGTACTGGCGGATGCCGGCCGCTCCAGGGCGCGGCTTGCTCGAGCTGGCTGGCCACCCGGATAAGCAGGTCCTCCCGCCCGTAGGCGGCGGCCAGCTGCACGCCGACCGGCAGGCCGGCGGGTGTCCGGTGCAGGGGGAGGCTGATGGCCGGCTGGCCGGTCATATTGAACTGCGCGGTGTAGGGGATGAAGCTGATGATCCGCTCCCTTTCCTGCTGCGGCCCGGCAGCGGTGAACCAGCCCAGCTCGGGCGGCGGCGCGCCAAGGGTGGGCGTGACCAGCAGGTCGTGGTCGTTCCACCAGTCCGCCATGCGGCGCGCCCACATCCCCAGCCACAGCCGGCTCTGCAGGTAGGCCACTGCATCGAGCGCCCGGCCGGACCGGCGGTATTCGGCGTTGCGCGGCTCGATCTCGCCCTCGCCGATCGGGTGGCCAAGCAGCATCTCGAAGGCCTGGAATGTCGCTTCGGCGTCGGCGGCGATGATCGTGTCGAAGTGGCCGATGAACTCCTGCTCGAACATAGCCGCGGGCGCGGACTGGTCGATGTGGTGGCCGAGCGATTCCAGCAGCCGCGCCGTGCTGGCCACCGCGGCGCGGCACTGCGGATCATCCAGATAATCCTTCGCGCCCGGCCGGTCGAGCACCCCGATCCGCAGCCGGCCCGGATCGGCGCCGACCTCTCGCACCAGCGGGCGCGGCAGCGGCGGCGCGTAGTACGGCTCGCCCGGCATTCGCATGCTGATCACGTCGAGCACGCCGGCCGCGTCACGCACGGTCCGGGTGACCGCCCCGTCGATCACGCCGCCGGCCCATGCCTCTCCGATCAGCGGGCCCTGGCTCACCCGGCCGCGGGTCGGCTTGAGCCCGACCAGCCCGCACTCGCTGGCCGGGATGCGGATGGAGCCGCCGCCGTCGTTGGCGTGCGCGACCGGCACCAGGCCGGCCGCCACCGCGGCGGCTGACCCCCCGGACGAGCCGCCGGTCGAATGACCGGGATCCCACGGGTTGCGCGCCGGGGGGAAGCTGCGCGGCTCGGTGGTCACCGTGGTGCCAAGCTCGGGCACATTGGTGCGGCCGAGCGGCACGAAGCCGGCCGCCCGGAACTGCTCCGCAAGGTAGGACGTGACCGGCCATGCCATCTCACGCAGCGGCCCGAGGCCAAACGCCGTGGGCTCACCGGCCACCGTGCAGCCCAGATCCTTATACAGGATCGGCACGCCGCGGAACGGGCCATCGGGCAGGTCGCCGTCAGCCTCCAGCCGCGCCGCATCGAACCGTGTCCGGATCACCGCATCCAGTTGCGGGTTGACCGCTTCGATCCGGGCGATGGCAGCCTCTGCCAGCTCCTTGGGGCTCACCTCGCCGCGGCGGACAAGATCGGCTTGTGCGGTGGCGTCCAGCCATGTCGTATCGGCCATGGCACCAAGGCTACCCATGGGGCCACACGGCGCGATGCTGCTGCTGAACAAGTCCAGCTACGCTTGCGCCAGGTGAGCGGATTCCCGGCGGGAATCGCGGCCCGAGCCGGGCAGGTGACGGCACCGCCCTTTGCTGTGGTCGTTCCCCTCGTGACGGCCAATGGCGTCGAGGGCAAAGCCGACCCGGGTGCAGATCAGACATTCGGCGCACCTGCTCGCGTCCCGGTTACCGCGCGGCAGGGCTGCCATAAGGCGGGACTGTGCGCGCCGCTCGAGACCAGCGCTCGTCACATAGCGTGACCTCTATGCATCGACCCGCAGATCCTCGCTGCTGACTCGGCGCGGCCGACAGCCGCGCCGGTGAGGTGCCTGGCCCGCCCCCTCGGCCCTGTTGCCGGGACTGGGTGAAGCCGGTCAGGAGCGGTCGTCCCCTGGCCGCCCCGACGGTCGGAGCGGCCGCTGTCCGCCTACCCCCGCCCGATCCGCCAGCTCGCCGTCACCGGGCTCGGCCACGACCAGCCCACCCTGCTGATCACCAACCAGCTGCACCTGCCCGCACGGCAGGTCATCGGCTCCTACGCCAAGCGGATGAACACCGGACAGCGTCTCGCCGAAGCCATCCAGGCCTTCGGCCTGGACGCGCTCGCCGGCGCGGTCCCGCTCAACATTGACCTCGACGTCGTCCTGTCCGTCCTCGCCAGCACCGTCTGCGCCGCGCTGCGCCGCCGCCTGCCCGGCTACGGCACGGCCACCCCCGACACCCTCCAGCGCCGGTTCCTGAACACCGGCGGCATCATCGAACACCACCGTGGCCAGACCATCATCCGGCTCACCCGGCGCCCCCACTCACCGGTCCTGCGCCAGTCAAGCTTGCCCGAAACGATCACCGTCCCCTGGTGGGAAGGCCGGACCCTCCGCTACCAGTACGACTGACCCGGCAGGGGCCAATTCGCTTAGTGAAAATCGGCGTTAGCGCCCACGCTGTTTGCGCATGATCGGGCGACTTCCGGTGTTCGCGCGTCGGCTCGGATCAGGGGAGGGGTAGATATGGGCACAGCTCATCAAGGTGCAGTTGAAGCCAGGCAAGGACACAGCCGAGCTAAACAAGCAGCTGCCACTTCGGGCCGACCCGTCGTAACTCGCGGGCCGGGTTCGCGCTCGCGGCTGCTGGCTCACTCAGCCCGGTCAGCACCTGGATCACCTTGCCCGCGACCGCAGGCTGGCGGTCACCGCACAGATGGACGCGCTGCGAAGCCAGCTGGAGCAGGTGCTAGGCGCCACAGCGCCCCGCAAGGTCCGGATGCTCGTACGAGTTGGCCGGACCAAGCATCCAGCCCTGTCACCGCGCCGCTCGCTCGACGCGATCACCCGACCGTGGTGACGCAGGACGATCCCGTCCGACGTCCGGCTGTCACCGCGTGGGCGGTGGCCCTTGTCCGCGGTGATGGGGCCTGGTGTGGCGCCGCGGTCTTCTGGCCGGCCGGCTGCCTATTCCCGTGCGATCGTCTGGCAGATGCGAAGTTGGGCTGGCAGCCGCATAGCAGGCCCGGCATATGCGGCAACTGGCCTGTTAACCGTCGGCCCCATGACGGCCGGCCATGATCATGGGCGCGTGATGCAGTGCCCTCAGTGACGTTACGCACAGTGAACAGGACGGCGTGACGCAAGGCCGCGGGCATGGAACGGGTCCTTAGATAGTCCCAGCGCTGCGAGTGCCGTCAGGGCGATGATCCGTGGAATCGGTGCAGCCAGCGCGTGCACAGGCAGGTCGCGGGCCTCTCGTAATACGTAGGTCTCGGCTCGATATGGATCGGCAGTTGACGTCTCCGAACGGAGCGTCTAATACAGGTCCCCGAGAGGGACCGCCTGGGATGACACGTGCTCTGAGGGCCTGTCCGCAGGCAGCTCCTCCGGAACTTTCACCGCGCAGACGCCGGTCGCCCGCACCATTCCCCACCCGTACTACCAGCCGGACTCGTGCATCGTGTCGGCGGACGCGCGGCTGCTCCCCCGCCTGTCATCACCGCAGGCCCGGCAGCCCGGCGGACATGCCAGGCAGGCATACCGGCGCCGCTCAGCCGCCCCGGCCAGGCGGGTGCTGTCCCGGCCGGATCCTGCGGGGCGCGCCGAACGACGGGCGCACGGCATTGGCTCTGCGGCGCCGCCCCTCCTCGATCCAGCCCGGGATCAGCTCCGGGTCGGCCCCGGCGTCGCGGCACAGCTGCGCAGCCTGCCGCATCAGCGGCTCATCCGGCTGGCCCTCGGCGAAGCCTTCGAGGAGCCCGGCCACCTCGGCGAGCAGGTCGGCCCGCCCGGCGGCCAGCTCGCGCAGTACGGCCACCGCCGCGTCATGCTCGTCCGCGGTCAGCTCGCGCCAGCGGGCGTGGTGCCTGGCCGCGCCGGTCAGCTCAGCCACGCGGATCTGGTCGGCCGTGCTCATGCTGTCACCCAGGTTCCGTTCAACTCTGCAGGGATCTGGCGGATCACGGGCCCGAGATGGCCTCGCGGAGCTCCGGCCAGGCATCGGCGAACGACGGGTGAAGATCGCGGCCAGCGCCCTGGACCTGGCTCACTGGCACCCACGCCAGCCCGGCCGTCTCCCACGCGGCGCGGCCGCGGGCCACGCGGGCCCGCGGCAGGGACCCGCCGGGGTGCAGCGGGACGCGCACCGCGAACGTCGTGTAGGTCCACCCGCACCCGTGCGGGCACTCCCACACGCACTCCCCAGCGATGCCGGCCGGATCCGGCGTGATCCCCCGGATCTCCTCGCAGGTCTCGCGGACCGCGGCCCGCCACGCGGACTCGCCCACGTCGATGGCGCCGCCGAACGTCGACCAGGTGCCGCCGCGCTGGACGTGCGGGGACCTGTGGGACAGCAGCACCCACGCCTGGCCGTCGCGGGCCAGGGCGTAGGGCAGGATGCCCGCCGCGCCGCGCGGACCCCAATGGCGCCCGGCCGGGCACGGGCAGAAGCGCCCGTCCGCGGCGTCCTGCTGCACGGTCATGACTGCCCCGCCCGTGCCTGCTCTGCCCGCTCGCGGCGTCTGCCGCCAGGCTCCCGGCCCACCCGGTTGGGGTGCTTGCCGCCCGGCTGCCGGGGGATGATCACGGCACACCTCTCTTGCCTGCAGGCCGATCCTGACGATGGCCGCCTGAGCCTCCAGCAGCGCGGCCTACGCCTTCGCCTCGCAGCACTTCGATCCTCTCATCAAATGCGGGTACCCGGAGAACTGCCTCGTTGTCTGCGCGCTCCGCATGGCCTTCGACCATCTGGCCGCCGAGCCTGGCCTGGTTGACCTGGGCCAGCCCGCGCAATCCGGACGTGCGGATGGTTCCAGTGCCGGGCTGCGCAACCGGGCAGGTCGCAGTGGCGTCCATACGGTATGGGGGCCCGGTTGCTGGCCCTAACGTCTCGATCCCGCCCCCGGGAGCAGCCGTGGCCATCTGGCGCTACCTCCGCATCTTCCGCAGCGCCATGGCCGTCGGCGTGGCCGCCCTGGCACTGGGCGCCTGCTCCAGCAGCCAGCACAGCACCACACCGGTGGTGACCAGCGCCCAGACGACTTCGGCCCCATCGACGGCTACCTCAACGGCAGCGCCGGCCACAACCACGATCAGCCCAACCGCCACCACACCGAAGCAGGCGCTTCCGCCGCTGAGTTTTACGACGCTGCCGGTTCCGTCCCGTTACACCTGCCCGGCAGGTCTTTACTTCTTGTCCCCGGCGAACCAGGCAATAGGCCAGTGCGTCCCGTACGCCTACCTGGTCGGCGGCACGGCTTCGGATCCCGACAACCACACAGCGTGCCCCGCAGGTTCTTTTATGGCCATGGGTCCGGTGGAATGCGACAACGAGACTGGCATCGTGACCCCGGTTCCGCCTGGCCCAAACACCTGCTCGACCCCGGGAGGGCCGTGCCCCTCATCGAAGTTGCCGCTTTCCTCGCAGGCGTCGGTCCTGCCCTGGTCAGCGATCGAGTTCCCAGCAGGGAAGTGCCCGGCCGGTTATTACTTCGGCGAGACCGCCGGTACCGCAACCTGTGTGCCCTACGACTACCTGCCTGGGGAACCCCCGCCAACCCGAACAACAACACCGCCTGCCCGGCCGGCTCCGGGCTGAAGGTGGCAAAGCTGACCGGGACGCTGTGCACACAGGATGCGGAGCCCTATGCCATCGTCGCCCCGGTCCCAGCCACGTCGTCGTGAAAAGCGGGGTGCGGGACCGGGGGTCTTTGCCTGTTATCCCTGTCAGAGGGATCGGGGATCCTACAGCTCGTTTATCGCGGCCAGGGCCCCTTTCACTCCTGTGCCCAGGATGACCTCGGGGAGGCGCGGGAGAAGCCTGGCCGCAGGTTGTGGCGGGCGGAGAAGCGCCGGGCCCGGTCGCCGCGTGGCCGGGTGGCCGGCTTCAGCGGCCGCCCTGGGCGCATCCACGAGCTGGTCGTTCGCACCGTCCTTCAGGACCGGCGTCCGTGTCGCACAAGGAGCTCCGCTCAAGCCTGCTCCCGGTCCTTGACAAAGTAGTGAGTTATCACTAACTTAGTGGACATGACCGGGACCCGGCAGAGGATTCCCGCGGCAGAACGCCGCGAGCTGGTCCTGGACGCCGCAGTCGCCGAGTTCGCCGCGCACGGCCTGGCGGGCACCTCGACCGAGGACGTCGCGCGGCGGGCCGGGATCAGCCAGCCGTACCTGTTCCGCCT
>JASHYW010000010.1 GCA_030042885.1 Streptosporangiaceae bacterium
TCACCGCGTCCGCGGCCTCCTCGAGCAGGGGCGCGACCCATTCCCTGGCGCCACGGACGGCGTCCTGCACGCGCGGCGCGGCCCATTCCTTCGCGTCGGCAGCGCCCTGCCGGGCTCCCTGGACCGCTGTCGTTCCCGCGCGCTTTCCCTTCGGGACGGCCTGGGCGGCGGCGTCCTTCGCGCGCGCGCCCATCGCCGCCATCCCGGCGGTAGTGCGGTTGGTCTTGATGAGGGACACAGTTAACCTCCCGAGCGTCATCCCGTTATCACAGGCTTCCCGTCCGGGCTGGGTTCAACCATCCCGCGCTGCCGGTACGGTGATGACTGAAGGAAATTTACCGCGCGGAAACGCAAGGCCGCCGATGGCCGCTTGAGGAGTCAACCGCATGGCAGACACGCTGACGGCTACGTTGCAGACCAGCCAGGGAACGGTAGTCGTCCGCCTTTTCCCTGATCACGCACCGAAGACCGTGCGCAACTTCGTGGAGCTGGCCGAGGGCGGCAGGCAGTGGACCGATCCGCGCACCGGGCGCGCCACCACCGGCAAGCTGTACGACGGGACCGTATTCCACCGGGTCATCCCGGACTTCATGATCCAGGGCGGGGACCCGCTCGGCAGCGGCCGCGGCGGCCCTGGCTACAGGTTCGCCGACGAGATCCATCCGGATCTGGTCTTCGACCGGCCATACCTGCTGGCGATGGCGAACGCCGGACCCGGCACCAACGGCTCGCAGTTCTTCATCACGGTCGTCCCCACCCCGTGGCTCAACGGGAAGCACACCATCTTCGGTGAGGTCATCGAGGGCACCGACGTGGTTGACCGGATCAGCCGGGTGAAGACCGGCAGCCAGGACAGGCCGGTGGAAGACGTGACCGTCGAATCGGTCACCGTGGACCGCGGCGGCAACGCCAGCTGACAGGACCAGTCGTGAGCATGCCCAGCGATCCCGGACCGGACGGCTCGGGTCAACCGGGCCGCACCGGGGAACACCCGCCGCAGGTCCCTGTCTGCTACCGGCACCCCGGCCGGGAGACGTACGTCTCCTGCGTCCGGTGCGGGCGTTACGCGTGCCCTGACTGCATGCGCTCGGCCGCGGTAGGTCAGCAGTGCGTCGACTGCGTGGGCCAGGACGCGCGCGCCACCCGGCAGGTCAGGACCGTATCCGGCGGCCGTCCGGCCGCCGGCGCGGTCGTGACCTGGACGCTGGTCGCGATCAACGTCGCCGTATACCTGGTGACCTGGGTTCGCCCGGGCCTCGTCAACGACCTGGAGATGCTCGGCTACGCCTCATACCCGGCGGGCGGTCCGCCGCATGGCGTCGCCGTGGGCGAGTGGTACCGGCTGATCACCTCGGCGTTCCTGGCCGGCCCGAGTGGCCTGGGATTCGCGGACATCCTGTTCAACATGTGGGCCCTGATCTTCGTGGGCCCAGCCCTCGAGGGCCTGCTCGGCCGGATGCGCTTCCTCGCCGTCTACCTGCTCAGTGCCGTCGGCGGCGCGGTCATGTACTACTTCCTCGCGCCCCAGAATTACCCTGCCGTCGGCGCCTCGGGTGCGATTTTCGGCCTGTTCGGCGCCTGGTTCGTCGTGGCCAGGCGGCTCCACCTGGACAGCCGCGGGATCGTCGCGCTGATCGCCATCAACCTGGCGCTCAGCTTCTGGCTCCACAACATCATCGCCTGGCAGGACCATATCGGCGGGTTGCTGACCGGGGCGATCCTCACCGCCGCCTATGTCTACGCGCCAGCCAGGAACCGGTCCGCGCTGCAGGCGCTGGCCACCATCGCGGTGCTGGCCTTGCTGGTTATCGCGGTCCTGGTCAGGAACGCCCAGCTGACCTGAGCGGGCCTGTAATCATCGCCACCTGGTGGCCAGGATGACGCCGCTGATGACGAACACGAAGCCCACCACGAGGTTCCAGTTGCCCAGCGCCGACATGCCGGGGACGGAATTCTGGGTGACGTAGTACACCACGATCCAGCCCAGGCCGATGACCAGGAGGACCACGATGGCCGGGCCGACCCACGGCGGGCTGACCTTGCGCCGCGCCGACTTCCGCGGCGGGGGCGTGTAGACCGTCCTCTTGCGGACGCGCGACTTGGGCACGACGGCCTCCTGCCTGGCAAACCCTCGGGGTCCGGGGTTCGTCCCGGGACGAGCACAGCGATGCGGAACCTAAGCGTAGCCGCTCGCGGCGGTAATCGCCTCGGCCCGCATGCTCCGGGCAGGCCAGCCAGGTCTGGCCCCGGCGGCTGGGCCGCCGAGGTCAGAAGCCCGGGGTGGGCCCCCCGCTGCTGGTCGGGGTCGGGGTGGGTGACCCCGACGTGGGGGTCGGGGACGGGGACGGGGACGCCCCGTTCTGGACGAAGATGGTGACCGTGGTACCCTTGGCCGCCGTGCTGCCCGCGCTCGGCTGCTGAGAAAAGACCGTGCCGTTCGGGTACTGTGCCGGTCCTGACCCCTGCTGGACGCTGACCACGAACCCGGCCGTGGTCAGGATCTGGTTGGCGGTCTGCTGGGAATCACCGATGACCGAAGGCACGGAGACGGCCCCGCCGGACACGGTGATCGTGACCGTGGAGCCCGGGGCAGCCGTGCCCCCGCTCGGGATCTGGCTGATCACCGTCCCCGATGGCTGAGTTGACGTCGGGGCCTGCTGGACGTGGACGTTGAAGCCCTTGGTCTGGAGTATGGACTCGGCCTGGCTTTCCAGCTGGCCCACCACGTTGGGTACCGCGATCGGCGCCGGTCCCGTGGAGACGTACAAGGTCACGAGCGTGTTCTCCGCAACGTTGTTGCCCTGGGCCGGATTGGAGCTGATCACCAGGCCGTTCTGGACACTGCTGCTGGCCTGGTCGACCACGGCGGACCGAAGGTGCGCGGTGGCGATCTCCTGCTGCGCCACGTGGACGGGCTGGCCGTCGACCAGCGGTACCGGATAGGTCTTGCCCCCGGCCAGCAGGTAGTAGGCCACGCCGATGACCACGCCGAGCACCAGCACCAGCCCGAGCACCCACGGTATCCACCGGCGCCCGCCGCGCCGATCGCCGCGTCCATAGCCGGCGTACTCATAGTCCGCCACTGGCGGGATCCCAGACGTCCGGCCCGCCATCATGGTGTCGGGGCCCATCCGCTGGGTCTGCGAGTACATGTCGACCCTGGTCGGCGGCGCGGCCGCCACCGGCAGGCCAGACGCGGCACGCTGCAGGTCGGCGCGCATGTCGGCCGCGGTCTGGTACCGGTCGGCCGGGTTCTTGGCCATCGCCTTCAGCACGATCGCATCCGCCCAGGCCGGGACGTCCGGGTCGACCCTGGACGGCGGGATCGGGTCCTCCCGGACATGCTGGTAGGCGATCGCGACCGGCGAGTCGCCGGTGAACGGCGGCCGGCCCGTGAGCAGTTCGTACAGCAGGCAGCCGGTCGAGTACAGGTCGCTGCGGGAATCGACCCGCTCGCCCCTGGCCTGCTCCGGCGACAGGTACTGCGCGGTACCGATCACCTGGGCCGTCTGGGTCATGGTGGCCTGGGCGTCGCTCATCGCGCGGGCGATGCCGAAGTCCATGACCTTGACGTCGCCGCTGCGGGTCACCATGACGTTGCCCGGCTTGATGTCCCGGTGCACGATGCCGGCCTGGTGGCTGTAGTCGAGGGCGCGCAGCACGCCGTCGATGATCTCCAGCGACCGCTCCGGCAGCAGCCGGTGACCGTCTTGCAGCAGGTCGCGCACTGTCCGGCCGTCCACGTACTCCATCACGATGTACGGGACGGGCACGCCGGTCGCCATGTCCTCGCCGGTGTCGTAGACCGCCACGATGTTCGGGTGGTTCAGCGACGCCGCCGACTGGGCCTCGCGGCGGAACCTGGCCTGGAATATCTGGTCCCTGGCCAGATCGGCGCGCAGCGTCTTGATCGCGACGATCCGGTCGAGCCGGATGTCACGCGCGCGGTACACCTCCGCCATGCCGCCGCGGCCCACTATGCCGTCGAGCTCGTAGCGGCCACCGAGGAGACGGGGCTGTGTCATGTCTCGCACTCTGCCAAACCACCCTGCGTTGTTGCCAGTATCTAAGACTACTGAGCCGCCGAAGACGAACTCGACGACGATGACGGGGACGGACTTGATGATGTCGAGCTGCTCGCCGACGCGGTAGGGCTCGTCGACGATGGTGGCGTCTTCGGGGATGTGGTCGGTTTCACCGTCTTGGTCGGCTTAGGGTCAATCGCGGGGCTCGGCACCGTTGGCGACGGTTCCACCGTACTAGGGTGCACAGAAGGCTTGACGCGCTGTCCGGTGCTGTGCGACGGGGGCGAGGCCGACGAGCTCAGATGCTGCACGGTGTTGTTTCCCGTCCCTCCGCTGGCCTGGCCTGCGATATGGCCGCTGACGTACAGGCCGGCCGCGGCGGCCAGAGCGCACAGCGTCGCGGTCATGCCCGCCGCCAGCAGACGGCGCCGCCGGATGGCCTCCGCAGACTCGCCGTCCTGGGCTCCGCCGCGATCACCGTCGTCCGGGCGCAGCGCGCTGGTCGGAGCGGCTGACAGGTCGCCCCTGGTCGCTCCCGCGAATCCGGTGGCCGCCACAGAATCACCCACGGCCAGGGCATCGCGCAGCATGCCGGCGCGGTCCGCGACGACCCGGCCACTGGCGGGACGCAGGTCCGGGGTCTTGGCCAGCATGTCGTAGACCAGATCGCAGACCGGCTGGGGCACCCCTGGCGGCAGCGGAGGTACCGGGGCGTGCTTGTGCGCATACGCGATCGCCAGCGGCTCGCTGGCCCGGAACGGCGCGTGTCCGGCCAGGCACTCGTACGCGACTACCCCGAGCGAGTAGATGTCGGAGGCGGCAGCTACCGGTGCCCCGGTGGCCTGCTCGGGCGACACGTACATCGCCGTGCCCATCACCATGCCGGTCTCGGTCAGGTGTGCCGCCTGCGCCGCCTGTACCGCGGTGGCGATCCCGAAGTCGGTGATCTTCGTCATGCCGCCGCCGGCGATGAGCAAGTTACCCGGCTTGATGTCCCGGTGCACGATGCCGGCCTGATGCGCGGCGTCCAGCGCGCGGGCCGCCTGGGCGATGATGTCCAGGGTGGCGTCTGGGGAAAGCCGGCCGGCCCGGGCCAGGATCGCGGACAGCGGCTCCCCCCTGACCAGCTCCATGATCAGGTAGGCCCCGCCGAACTCGGAGGACTCGCCGTAGTCGTAGACCCGGGCGATGCCCGGATGGGACAGGCTGGCCGCGTACCGCGCCTCGGCGCGGAACCTGGCCAGGAACGCCTCGTCCCCGGCCCGCCCCGTGGGCAGCAGCTTCACCGCCACCGCGCGGTTGAGCAGCACATCCTCGCCGCGCCACACCTCTCCCATGCCGCCGGCCGCGATACGGTCGGTCAGCCGGTAGCGGCCCGCCAGGAGGTAATGGGTCACTATTTCCCCAAGGTGGCCAGGTACGCCTTGATCACCTGCACGGCGATGGGCGCGGCCGCGGTCGCCCCGTAGCCGCCGCCCTGAATTATGACGCCAACGGCGATCTGCGGGTTGTCGTAGGGCGCGTAGCAGGTGAAGACGGCGTCGTTGAGCCCGGTGTTGTTCACGCCGTTCTGCGCGGTACCCGTCTTGCCGGCCATAGTGAAGCCCACCGCGGCGGTATTGAAGGCGTTCGCGGTGCCCTCGGGGTCCTGGACCGCGGCGAGCATCATCTGTCCCACCTCAGCGGCGACGGTGGGCGAGACCGGCTGGCTCAGCTGCCTCGGCGCCGTGGTCTGCACGGTGCTCAGGTCGCTGGCTGTCACCTGCTTGACCAGGTAGGGCGTCATCAGCTTGCCGCCGTCGGCGATCGTCGCGGCGAACATCGCCTCCTGCAGCGGGGTCACGGTGTCGCTGTACTGGCCGATGGCCGAGAACGCGGTCAGCGCCTTGCTCGGCGGGATGACGTAGTTGCTTGGGGACACCGGCATCGGGATCTTCAGCGTGTCGCTGTTCATCCCGTACGAGGTGGCGAAGCTGTTCAGTGTCGGGCCGGTGAGGGTCATGCCGAGGCTGCCAAAGGTGGTGTCGCAGGACTGGGCGAAGGCCGTGATCAGCGGCGCCTGGCCGCTGCCGTCCCCGCACGCCTCGCCGTCATTGTTGGTCAGGATGTGCGTCGTCTGCGGGAGCGTCAGCTGGGTCGGCGAGTAGACGCTGGTCTGCGGGGTGCTGCCCGGATTCTGGGTGAGGTACGCCGAGCTGGTGACGATCTTGAACGTCGAGCCTGGTGGCCCGGTGAAGTTGATGGCGCGGTTCAGCAACGGGTTGCCTGACTGCTCGAGCAGGGCCTTATCGGCCGCGTTGAGCTGGTTGCCGTTGTGGGTGGCGAGCTTGTTGGGGTCGTAGCTCGGGTACGAGGCCATGGCCAGGATCGCGCCCGTCTGCGGGTCCAGGGCGACCACCGCGCCCGGCTTGCCGCCTGTCGTCTGCTGCAGCGCGGTCCAGGCCGCGTTCTGGGCCTGGGAGTTGATGGTGACGGTGACGTTGGCGCCCTTGCGCTGTTTGCCGGTGAGCAGGTCGATGAGGTTCCTGACCGCCAGCGAGGAGTCACTGCCGTTCAGCACCGAGTTCTCGTAGTACTCGATACCGCTCTGGCTGTACAGCGTGTCGTAGCCGGTGACCGGGGCGTACTCGGGGCCGTAGGGGTAGTAACGCTGATACTTGTAGATGTCGTTACTCGGCCTGGACTCGGCGATCGTCACGCCGTCAGAGGTGACGATGCTGCCGCGCTGGTACTGGAACTGCGCCTCGAACGCGCGAGCGTTGTTCGGCTTGGTCGCCAGGCTCGCGGGCTCGAAGCCCTGCAGGTAGTTGATGTTGATGAGCAGCAGCACGAACATCACAAGGACGGCGATCGATATGCGGCGCAGCGCGCGGTTCACGTGACCCTCACCACCTGCGTCAGCCCTTCCTCCTGGATCGGCCGTGGCGGCGGGCGGCGGGCGGTGTCGCTCATGCGGACCAGCAAGCCGATGAGCATCCAGCTCGCCACCAGCGAGGACCCGCCCTGGGACAGGAACGGAGTCGTGATCCCGGTCAGCGGGATGAGCCGGGTGACACCGCCGACGATCACGAACACCTGCAGCGCGAGCATGAACGACAGGCCGCCCGCGAGCAGCTTGGAGAACGGGTCCTTGACCGACATGGCGGTGCGCAGGCCGCGCTGCACGATCAGCCCGTAGATCAGCAAGATGGCCATCAGCCCGGCCAGCCCCAGTTCCTCGCCGAACGCGGTGAACACCAGGTCACTCTGCACCAGGGGGGTGATATACGGCTGGCCGCCGCCGAGGCCCTTGCCGAGCAGACCGCCGCTCGCCATCCCGTACAGGCCCTGGATGAGCTGGTAGGCGCTGTGACTCGGGTTCAGCCCGCTGAACGGGTGCAGCCAGATGTCGAACCGCTCGCCGACGTGGGCGAACAGCTTGCTCGCGGCGAACGCGCCTGCCACGAACATGACAAAGCCGAGCAGCAGCCAGGACGTCCGGGACGTCGCGATATAGAGCATCGCGACGAACAGGCCCATGAACACGGCACTGGTCCCGATGTCGCTCTCGAAGACCAGCAGCAGCAGGCTGGCCACCCAGACGACCAGGATCGGACCGAGGTCGCGCGCCCGCGGCAGGTCGATGCCGAGCACGCGGCGGCCGGCCAGGGCCAGCACGTCCCGCTTGGCGACCAGGTAGCCAGCGAAGGAAACGGCCAGCGCCAGCTTGGCGAACTCCTCCGGCTGTACGGTGAACGTGCCCAGCCGGATCTGGATCTTGGCCCCGTAGACCTCGCTGATCGACGACGGGAGCAGCGCGGGCAGCGCCAGCAGCGCCAGGCCGATGGCGCCGAGCGTGTAGGTGTAGCGCTGCAGCACGCGGGGTTCCCGGATGAACGCCAGGACCGCGACGAAGCATCCGACGCCGATGGCCGTATACAGGATCTGGATACCGGTCGCGGATGGGCTCAGCGGGGTGGAGAGCAGGTTCCCCTGCGCCGCCAGCCGGTAGGTCATCACGATGCCGAGACCGTTCAGCAGGGCCGCCAGCGGCAGCAGCAGCGGGTCGGCCCACGGGGCCAGCCGCCGCACGGCCAGGTGGGCGAGCACCATGATGACGGCGAACGCGCCCAGGTATTCCGCCATCGATGACGGCAGCCTGCCCTGCAGGCTGTAGCCCACGTTCGCGAAGGCGAACGCGACGAGGCCGAAGGCGAAGACCAGCATGATCAGCTCGGTCCCCCGCCTGCCCCGGATCACCGGGACCAGCGGGTGGTCAGGATCAGCCGCCGGGGACGGAGCGGTGATGCTCACCGGCGCCTCACTGGGTCTGGTGAACCCGTTCCCCTCATCAAGAGCGCCCAGGGCCAGCCGGCACCAGAGCACTGGCCGGGATGCCGAACTCCTCCGACGGCGGGCACATCGGCGACGCGCCGGAGGGCTGCGGGCCGGGCTTGGGCGGCTGCGGGCCGAGGCTTGCGATGCCGGTCGGCGGCCTCTTCCGCTTGGCCTGGGTTAGCTCAGCCTGATACTTGTTGTACGCGTTGTCCGCGGTCACCCAGGACTGCAGCGCCTGGTACTGATCCCGGCACGCGTTGACCGCATCGCGCACGTTCGCGACTACTCTCTGCACCTCGGACAGGCTGCCGCTGGCGTATGCGGTCTTCACCGTCTGCTGGTAGTTCGACGGCACCTGGGCCAGCAGGATTCCGGTCAGCTGGTACGGGCTGGACAGGCTGATCCCGGCGATTCGCTGGTTGATGCCGCGGTAGATGACGACCTGGCCCTTGCTGTCCGCCGCGACGTAGTACTGGTTCTGGCTCCACCGCCAGGCTATGTAGCCGCCGCCGACGATGACGGCCACGAGTACCAGCAGCGAAGTGGTCACGATCGGCCAGCGACGGCGACCCGTGGGCCCGGCGGCACCTCGGGCCCGCCGCGGCCGTGCCCGGTGGCCGTGCCTGGCGTGCGCCGCGTGGGTGCCGTTCTCGCTCGCCGCGAGCCCGAGGGACCCCAGGTCCGCCGGGTCCAGGTCGTCGGGCACGATCGGCTGCGGCATGGTCCGTGAGGGCAGCGCATGGTCCTCGTGGTTGTCCTCGAGGCCATCGAACGCGCTCAGCGGGCCGGTGCCGGCGGCGGCCAGCCTGAGGTCGCCGAGGTTGGCGGCGGCGCCGGCCAGCACCGGCGCATTCGTCAGCGGCAGCCCCGCCGTGGCGGTGTCCACCACGTCCGCCACGATGCAGGTGATGTTGTCCGGCCCGCCGCCCTGGATCGCGAGC
>JASHYW010000398.1 GCA_030042885.1 Streptosporangiaceae bacterium
ACCGGATGTACCAGCCGCACGAGGCCCGTAAGGACACCGTGGTGTTCCCGGCCTTCCGCCAGATCCTCGCGGCGGGCGAGCTGGCCGGCCTCGGCCAGCACTTCGCCGGCCTGGAGCACCAGCAATTCGGCACCGACGAGTTCGCCGCGATGGTGGCCCGGGTGGCCAGCATCGAGCAGAACCTCGGCCTCTACGACCTGGCCCAGTTCACCCCGCAGGTCAGCCAGTACACCCCGCCGGCATGAACCGGCCAGACGCGCGCGGGACGCCTTCAGCGCGGGCACAGGGAGCGTCCCGGATCCGGGCGCAGGAACCGACACACCGGAGTGGATTCCCGGTAATTGCTAGGGACGGCGGGCAGCGCCGAACATGACCGGAACACCGCGCGACCATGGGGGTCATCAGGGTCGGCCAGCTCAGCCTGGACCTGGAACGGCTGGCCGCCGATACCGGACACGGCCCGGTACCGCTGACCCGCAGCACACCGGCAAAGATCAAGCCCAGCGGCACGCCGGGCAGCCAGTCCCGGCAGTCGGCGGCGGATCCGGCAGACTCGACTATTACTACAGCTTGCAGCGCGGCTACCGGTAGTGCCGTTACGCGGGCGGGCTTTCCTGCAGCCCCCCGATTCCCTGCTCGTAACAGGGCAGGTGCGACCGCGGGGCGAGCGCGCCGAGCGCAGGCCGCCGGACGCGGCGCCTGCCCGACGCCGAACTGGCGGGCATCCTCCGGCCGCGGCAGCGGCCCGGGCACCAGGGAGCAACAACCTTCAGTCACTGAAGCGTCGCCGTCTACCTGCCGGAATGCCGCTAACCGCGGCAAACTGAGCGAATGAGGGTCGTCGTGACCCGAATCGGCCCGGACGGCACCCTGCGGCGCCGGATGATTGACACCGTCGCGTCCAGCGACGCCGGCCCGTGGGAGGAACTCCTCGCCCGCGCCCTGGCCGCCCCGCCGCCCTACCGCCCGGTCCCGGCAAGCCCGGTTTACCATGTTCGCGTCGATGACCAGGTTGTCCTGGTCACCGAGCATGACCTGTCCGGGCCGCTGTACGACCTGGTCACCGCCGTTCTCGCCATCGGCCAGGCGCCGTAGTGAGCCGGTAATCAGCCAGCCCGCCAAGGCGGTCCCAGCCGGCGTTTCCAGTCACCGGGACGACTTAAGTCCGGCTCGCCGCAAGAACCGCCTTATGGACGGCTCGTGGCCGCCCAGTCTCACCCGGGGCGGGCATGCCTAACAATCAATCTGAGCACGGCTTACCGCTCTCCCGGCCAAGCCGCAATCGCGCCAGAATCGGCACTCAGTCCACTATTGGGGTGGCGGTGCCGGTGGCCGTGGGGCTGTAGTGCCTGTGCGGTCAGGGCCTGACTCGTAATTCGGTTGGCCGTGGTGCCTTTGCGTTCATCTGTCGGCCCGTACCGGTACCTGCCGCCCGCATGGCCGAGTGACCCGATAGGGGCGTTGCCTGCTCGCGCGTCGTGAGTGTCCTGTCCCGGCTGATGCGGATCGGTATCTGCGCTAGTCAGGAATGGATGGTGACGCAATGACGGAGGGCCTGGTGGCGGGCGTCGACACGCACAAGGACGTGCATGTCGCGGCGGTGCTGGATCGGCTGGGGCTGCGCCTGGCGGTGCGGCAGTTCCCCGCGACCGATGCCGGGAACGCCCAGCTGGCAGGGTGGCTGGCCGGGCTCGGCCAGGTCACCGATGCCGGGGTGGAAGGCACCGGCAGCTACGGGTACCGGCTGGCCCGGCTGCTGGCCGACCGCGGCGTGCAGGTCTGGGAGGTCAACTGCCCGGACCGGTCCCGCCGGCGCCGCAAGGGCAAAAGCGACCCGGTCGATGCCGAGAACGCCGCCAGGGCGGTGCTGGCGGGCGAGGCGACCGCGGTGCCCAAGGACCGCCGCGGCTTCGTCGGCGAGCTGCGGCTGCTGGCCAGCACACGGCGCAGCGCAGTAAAGGCCCGGACCCAGGCCTCCAACCAGATCAAGTCCTTCCTCGTCGAGGCCGACGACGAGCTGCGGGCCCGGCTGCACGGCCTGCGCAAGGCACGGTTCGGGCGGGCATGCGCCGCCCTGGAACCTGCCGACGCCCTGCGGCGCGCCCTGGCTGCCCTCGGCCGCCGGTGGCTGGCCCTCGACACCGAGATCCGCGAGCTGGAAGCCCGGATCACTACCTTGATCAGCGCACACGCCCCGCAGCTGCTGGCCCGCCACGCCGTCGGCCCGGTCACCGCCGCCCAGCTCCTGATCACCGCCGGAGCCAACCCCGACCGGCTGCGCGGAGACGCCGCCCTAGCCGCGCTGTGCGGCGCCAGCCCGGTGGAGGCCTCCTCGGGCAAGACCAGCAGGCACCGGCTCAACTGCGGCGGCGACCGCGCCGCCAACAATGCGCTGTGGGTCATCGCCCACGTCCGCACCATCTCCGACCCGCGCACCCAGGCCTTCGTCGCCAAGCGCCGGCACCGGCAACAGCCGCAAGGAGATCATGCGCATGCTCCAGCGCTACATCGCCCGCGAGCTATACCCCCTGATCATCGAAGCTCTCCGTGCCGCCGCCGTCGATGGCTTGACATAGGGGCATCGTTAGGCGCGCTCACGGAAGCCGCGGTGCTCAGCGACCGCTCACCTACTGTGACAGCTACCGTCTACCTGACATGCTGCTGGTAGCGTGCTGGCCTGAGCTGCACGCTGTTGGGTTTTAGTACCCTACGCCCCGCCTGACACCATAGACGATCGACGCACACGCGCACCGGGGTGCCGCGGCGGGCGAGGCTTCTCCTAACGCTGTGTAATTGACCATCACCTGGACGCAGCGCAAGTAGCAGCCGATCTGTATGGCAGCAGTTGCGTGGCGCTGGGTCGTAGCTGGCGTACGGATCTGGCCGATATGCGCTCTCGGCGCAGCGTACGGAAGATGGTAGGCGCAGATGAGGTCGCCTGTGCGGATGAGGGCCGGACTCGGGGACTGACTGGTGAGGACCTTGCAGAAGGTTGGTAAGCTGCGCACTTATCCGTCACCGGGAGAAAGGCCCATGGCCATCTGGAGTGCTTGTCATCGCCTCGGGCGCGCTGAAGCGGGCTCCGGTCGTCCCTGCGCTTGGGCCCGCTGATGCCGGGCAGCCAGCGTCGTCGGCCCGTTCGTTTCCTGGTTTTCTCGGCGTCCCTGCGCCGGGACTCGCTCAACACGCGGCTGGCCGAGCTGGCCGCGGCGGCGATCGAGGCCGGCGGCGGGGATGTCGATGTTGCGGCGATGCGGGACTTCGACGCCCCGTCCTACGACCAGGATGTCCAGCGCGAGGAGGGATTTCCGCCGGGCGCGGAGGAGTTCCGGCGGCGGCTGGAGGCCTGCCATGGGTTCGTGGTGGCCTCACCGGAGTACAACGCGTCGATGCCGGGGACGCTGAAGAACGCCATCGACTGGGTATCGCGCTACCAGCCGCAGCCGTTCAACGAGCGGCACGGGCTGCTGATGTCCGCATCGCCCTCGATGAGCGGGGGCAACCGAGGCCTGTGGGCGC
>JASHYW010000399.1 GCA_030042885.1 Streptosporangiaceae bacterium
TGCTCGGCCCCTCGGGCTGCGGCAAGACCACCACCTTGCGGCTCATCGCCGGGTTTGAGCAGCCGACCTCGGGCAAGATCCTGCTCGACGGGGTCGACGTGTCGGGCGTGCCGCCGCATCGCCGCAACGTCAATACGGTGTTCCAGAGCTACGCGCTGTTCCCGTTCCTCGACGTGTTCGACAACGTGGCGTTCGGGCTGCGGCACAGCGGGGCGGGAAAGGCGGAGCTCAGGCGCCGGGTAAACGAGGCTCTGGACCTGGTCAGGATGGCCGGGTTCGCCAAGCGGCGTCCGGGCAAGCTGTCAGGCGGCCAGCAGCAGCGCGTCGCGCTGGCCCGCGCGCTCGTGCTCAACCCGGCGGTGCTGCTGCTCGACGAGCCGCTCGGCGCGCTCGACGCCAAGCTCCGCCGCTCGCTCAAGGTCGAGCTCAAGGCGCTGCAGGAACGTGTCGGCATCACCTTCCTCTACGTCACCCACGACCAGGAGGAGGCGCTGACCATGTCCGACCGGCTGGCCGTGATGAAGGCGGGCCGGATCGTGCAGATCGGCACGCCGCACGAGGTCTACGAGGAGCCGGCCGACACCTACGTAGCCGACTTCCTCGGCGCGGCCAACCTGATGGAGGTCTGGGTGACCTCGGCCGGGTCGCCCAGCGCGCTGCGGATCGGCGACTGGACGCTGTCCTCGCTGCGGTGCGAGGCGCCCGCGGGAGGCCACGCGCACGCCGTGATCAGGCCGGAGCGGGTGCGGATCGAAGAGCATGGGTCGGCGGGCGAGAACCGTATACCCGCCATGGTGGAGCGCGTGGTCTTCCTCGGTGCCGCCACCCAGGTGATGGTGCGCCTGGCGCCCGGCGTCTCGCTGCAGGCCCTGGTGCAGAATGACGGCGGGCAGCTTAACCTGGCCCAGGGCACGCCGGTGCACTGCTACCTGCCGCCGGATGCGCTGCGCGTGCTGGCGGGCGCGCAGGACGTCCCGGTTCCCGCCGAGGAGCCGCTCGTCGCAACCTAGGTGACAGCAGCGGCGGCGAGCCTGACCGTAACATGAGGTCCCATGACCGCCGTCCTGGATCACCTCGCGATCGGCACGCCGGCCCTGGCCGACGGGTGGGACCTGTTCGGCGGCGTGCTGGGCGGAACGTGGGCCTACGGCGGTAACTCTCCCGGCTACTGGTGGGGTCAGCTGCGGTTCGCCGCGGGCCCGAAAATCGAGCTGCTGACGCCCACCGGGGGTCCCGACGCGGCCTTCCTCGAACGCTTCCTGGCTGCCCGCGGCGCGGGCCCGCACCACTTCAACTTTCTGGTCACCGACATCGAGGACGCGCTGGCCCGGATCCGGGCCTCCGGCCTGGAGCCGGTCGGGGTCAACCTGGCTAACCCGTACTGGCGGGAGGCCTTCCTGCACCCGCGCGGCGCGCACGGCATCGTGATCCAGGTGGCTCAGCCGGGCGGCCCGGAGCCGAGGTGCGCCCCGCCGCGGGAGCTCCCCTTGCCGGGCCCGCCGGCCCGCCTGGACCTGATCGAGCATCACGTCGGTGACCTGGACGCTGCGGTGCGCCTTTTCCGGGATGTCCTGGATGGCCGACTCGAAGCGGCCGACGCAGGGGCCGCCGAGCTGACCTGGCCCGGCGGCAGGCGGATCAGGCTGGTGCGCGAGGACGGGCTGCCAACGGGCGGGGCGCTGCATCACATCCGCTTCGCCCGGGGGGCGGCCTTCAGTGCCCAGGACAGCCAGCGCGCGAGGCTGCTGGCCAAGCGCCTGGGCCTGACCGTCGAACTGGCCGGCTAGGAACGGGCTTCCGCGTCACCCGCCCTGAGCACCGGTGGCAACCTTGGCGTATGCGTGCGCTGGTGATCACCGGTCCTGGATCGGCGCGGGTCGAGGAGGTGGACGCGCCGGTTCCCGGGGCCGGCCAGGTGGTGGTCGACGTCCGCCGGGCCGGGATATGCGGGACCGACGTCGAGCTCTTCACCGGGCAGCTGGGATACTTCAGCCAGGGCAAGACACGCTTCCCGGTACGGCCGGGGCACGAATGGTGCGGTGTGGTGTCCGCGCTCGGCGTGGGAGTTGACCCGGCCTGGCACAGCGCCCGGGTGACCGGGGACACCATGTTGGGCTGCGGCCGCTGCGCGCGCTGCCGCGCCGGGCGCGGGCACGTGTGCGCTGACCGCCATGAGGTCGGCATCATGGGCTGGCCGGGCGCGCTGGCCGAGCAGGTGCTGGTTCCCGCGTCGAGCCTGTACCGGCTGCCCGGTGCCATCGACGACCGTACGGGGGCTCTGGTCGAACCCGGCGGAAACGCCTGGCGGGCCGCTTCGGCGGCGCAGGCTGGTCCCGAAAAGCGGATCCTGGTCTGCGGGCCGGGCACGATCGGGCTGCTGACGACGGCGTTCGCCACGGCCGCCGGGGCCGAGGTGCACGTCCTGGCCGTGGACGGCAGCCGCCGGGACCTCGCCTCATCGCTCGGTGCTGCCGGGTACTGGACGGCCGACGATCCGCCGTCTGGCCCGTTTGACGCGGTGGTGGACTGCACCGACGATCACCGGATGCCCGCCGCGGCGCTCGAGCTGGTCGAGCCGGCCGGACGGGTGGTCTGCATCGGCATATCGGGCGCGCCGAGCCTGATCGACAGCCGCGACCTCGTGTTCGGCGATATCACGGCGGTCGGCATCCTCGGCGCCTCGGCCGGGCTCGCGCCGGCGATCGAGCACTACGCGGACGGGCGAGTGGATCCTGCGGGCCTGGTCGGGGTGACCGTGGGC
>JASHYW010000400.1 GCA_030042885.1 Streptosporangiaceae bacterium
AAAACATGCTCGCCGAGCGTCTCGGCGACGAGCTCGCTGTCCTGCATGGCCCGGATGGCCTGATCCAGATCCTGCGGCAGCGGGCGGATGCCGAGCGCGCGGCGCTCGGCGGAGGTCAGCGCCCAGACGTCGTCCTCGGCGCCGGGCGCCAGCTCGTAGTCGCCCTCGATGCCCTTCAACCCGGCGGCCAGGATCACGGCGAAGGCCAGGTACGGGTTACAGGCGGCGTCCACCGAGCGGAACTCCACCCGGGTGGAGTTGCCCTTCTGAGGCTTGTACATCGGCACCCGGACCAGGGCCGAGCGGTTGTTGTGCCCCCAGCACACGTAGGCCGGGGCCTCGCCGCCCGCGCCGGCCGTCCGCTCCGCCGCCCCCCACAGCCGCTTGTAGGAGTTCACCCACTGGTTGCACACCGCAGTGATCTCCGGTGCGTGCCGCAGCAGGCCGGCGATGAAGGCCCGGGCCGTCTTGGACAGCTGGAACTCCGCCCCCGCCTCGTAGAACGCGTTCTTGTCGCCCTCGAACAGCGACACGTGGGTATGCATGCCGGAGCCGGGATGATCGGTGAACGGCTTGGGCATGAACGTCGCGTACACGCCCTGTTCGATCGCCACCTCCTTCATCACCAGCCGGAACGACATGATGTTGTCGGCGGTGGTCAGCGCGTCGGCGTAGCGCAGGTCGATCTCCTGCTGCCCGGGGGCGCCCTCGTGGTGGCTGTACTCCACCGAGATGCCCATCGACTCGAGCATGGTGATCGCGGCCCGGCGGAAGTCATGCGCGATGCTGTGCGGCGTGTGATCGTAATAGCCGCCGGAATCGATCGGCCGCGGCTTGGTCCCCGGCTCCGGACGCTCTCTGAGCAGGAAGAACTCGATCTCCGGGTGGGCGTAGAAGGTGAAGCCGAGCTCGGAGGCGCGGGCGAGGTTCCGCTTGAGCACCCAGCGCGGGTCCGCGTACGACGCCGAGCCGTCGGGCAGCAGGATGTCGCAGAACATCCGGGCGACGGCCGGGTACTCACCGCGCCACGGCAGCAGCTGGAACGTGGCCGGGTCCGGGCGCAGGATCATGTCCGCCTCGTAGACCCGGGCGAACCCCTCGATCGCGGAGCCGTCGAAGCCAATCCCGTCCGCGAACGCGCCCTCCAGCTCGGCGGGGGCGACCGCGACGGACTTCAGCGTGCCGAGCACGTCAGTGAACCAGAGCCGGACGAACCTGATGTCCCGCTCCTCCAGCGTGCGCAGCACGAACTCTTCCTGCCTGTCCACGGCTACCACCCTAGACGGCTCGTGTTTCCTTGCGGTTACACCGGGCGCCGAGGGATGGCTGAGTACGGCCTACGCTGGAAGCGTGACGAAGCTGAGGATCGCGCTGGCGCAGGTCAATGCCACGGTGGGGGACCTGGACGGGAACGCCGGCCTGATCGTGGAGTGGACCAGGCGCGCGGCCGTGCGGGGAGCGCGGGTCGTGGTGTTCCCCGAGATGACGCTCACCGGGTACCCCGTGGAGGACCTGGCGCTGCGGGCGTCGTTCGTGGAGGCGTCGATCGCGACGCTGCACGAGGTGGCGGCGCACCTCGGGGCCGAGGGGCTGGGCGGGATCGCCGTGGTGGCGGGGTATCTGGACCGGCGGACCGACCTGGCGGCGCGGACAGGGCTGCCGGCGGGCGCGCCGCTGGACGCGGCGGCGCTGCTGTACGGCGGGCGTGTCGTCATCACCTCGGCCAAGCACCACCTGCCGAACTACGGGGTGTTCGACGAGTTCCGCTACTTCGTGCCGGGCGACACGCTGCCGGTGTTCCGGTTGCCGGCCGGTGATGGCGAGAACGTCGACATAGCGACCGCGATCTGCGAGGACCTGTGGCAGGACGGCGGGCCGGTGGCGGTCTGCGCGCGGGCGGGGGCGAGCCTGCTGCTGGTGCCGAACGCGTCGCCTTACGAGCGGGGCAAGGACAACGTGCGGCTGGACCTGGTGGTCCGGCGGGCCCGCGAGGCCGGGGCCGCGCTCGCCTACGCCAACATGTTCGGCGGGCAGGACGAGCTGGTCTTCGACGGCGACTCGATCCTGGTGGCCGCGGACGGCACGCTGCTGGCCCGCGGGCCCCAGTTTGAGAAGGCGCTGGTGGTCGCCGACCTCGAGCTGCCCGCGGCGGAGCCGGGTCCGCTGCCTGGCGATCAGCCGGTGGACGCGGGAGACGGCACGGTGATCACCATCAAGCGGGTGGCGCTGCCGGACACCGGAGGGGCAGGAGTCGCGGCATCGGCCGAGATCACCGAGGGGCCGTTCTGGCCGCGGCTGCCGGATCCGGCCGAGGTGTACGCGGCGCTGGTGACCGGGGTCAGGGACTACGTGCGCAAGAACCGGTTCCGTTCGGCCATCCTGGCGCTGTCCGGCGGGATCGACTCGGCGCTGACCGCGACGATCGCCGCGGACGCGATCGGCCCCGACAACGTGTACGTGGTGCTGATGCCGAGCCGGTATTCCTCCGAGCATTCGGTCATCGATGCGGAGGATCTGGTCAAGCGGCAGGGCCTGCACGCGCTGACGGTCCCGATCGTCTCGATGGTGGACGCGTTCAGTGAGGAGCTTGCCCCGGCCGGTTTCCCCGAGACCGGGAAGCCGGCGGAGAACCTGCAGGCCCGGGTGCGCGGGGTGGTGCTGATGGGGCTGTCCAACGCGGGCGGGCACCTGGTGCTCACCACGGGTAACAAGAGCGAGCTCGCGACCGGATACTCCACGCTGTACGGGGATTCGGCCGGCGGGTTCGGCCCGATCAAGGACGTACCCAAGACCCTGGTCTGGGAGCTGGCCAGATGGCGCAACGCCGAGGCGTCACGACTGGGGGCCACTGCCCCGATCCCGGAGAACTCCATCGCCAAGCCGCCGAGCGCCGAGCTCGCGCCGGGGCAGCTCGACACCGACTCGCTTCCGCCATATGAAGTGCTCGACCCGCTGCTCGACGACTACGTGGAGAAGGACATGGGGGTCGCGGAGCTGGTCGCGGCCGGGCATGACCCGGCGCTGGTCGAGCGGGTGGTGCGGATGGTCGACGCGGCCGAGTACAAGCGGCGGCAGTACCCGCCCGGCCCGAAGATCACCCAGAAGAACTTCGGGCGGGACCGGCGGCTGCCCATCACCAACCGGTGGCGCGAGGCGCTGCCCTCGTGGCGGGGACCGACGTGATCACGAAGACTTTTCAGTCGGGCCACTGAGAACCTTTCGCGATCATGAAATCGGCCGCCGGGTGCGGGTTCAGGTGCGCGCCGACAGGCCCAGCAGCAGCCCGTCAACCAGGCGGGCCGCGAAGTCGCCGTCAAACGTCCCGTCCTCGGACTTCTCCTGGCTCAGGATGGCCCCGGTCAGCGAGAGCATGGCGATCTCGACGTCGGTGTCGGCACGCAGCTCGCCGGTCTGAATGCCGCGGCGGATGACGGCCCGCATGGCGTCGCGCCGCGGCTGAACCACGGTTTCCTTGTACCGCGCCATCAGCCGCGGGTACTTCTCCCCCTCGCCAAGCAGCAGCGCGTACCGCCGCGCCTTCCTCGGGTCGGCCTTGTCCGCGCACATCACCTCGATCATGGCGAGCAGGTCGTCCCGGACCGAGACGCCCTTGGGCTCGGGGAACGGCGACTTCAGCGAGGCGAACGCGGCGAGCAGCAGTTCCTCCTTGTTCGGCCAGCGGCGGTAGATGGTCGCCTTGCCGACCCCGGCCCGGGCAGCGACGAGCTCGACGCACACGCCCTCGAAGCCCTTCTCGGCGAACAGGTCGAGGGTGGCCTCAATGATGGCCTGCTCGGCTTGCTCGCTACGCGGACGGCCGGGCCGGCGGCTGGTCTCCGGCGCCGGCCCGGCTTTCGTGTCACTGCCCGGCCCCTGATCCAGGATCACGGGCTGCATGGTTGCTCATCCCTCTCGATCTGCGGTGTTGACCATAGCTTCTTCCAGTATGGCAAGCTCGGCCTCGTACGCGCGATCGGTCGCCTGCGCGGGCCGGACCGCGGGCCGCGGCCTGCCGGGCATCCAGCGCAGCACCACGAACCCGCCCGCCAGCGCGAGCAGCGCCGCGACCAGCGTGGTGATGTGCATGGAGTGCACGAACGCGGTGTTCGCGGGCCCGAGCAGCGGCCGTCCGGCCGCGCCGAGCTGCTGGGCCACCGCCTGGGTGGCGGTGATCGAGGAGGACGCCGCGCCCCGGGCCGCCGCGGGCAGGCCGGTCAGCGACGGGCTGAGCGAGTCCCGGTAGAACACGGCCAGGATCGAGCCGAGGACCGCGACGCTCAGCGCGACCGCGACCTGGCGTGAGGTGTTGGTCAGCGCGGAGCCCGCGCCGGCCCGCTCGCGCGGCAGCACGTCCATGACGGCGGCGGTGGCGGCCGGCATCACCACTCCGATCGCCGCGCCCTGGAGGGCGAACATCAGGCCGAGCAGCCAGATCGGCGTGGCCGTGCCGAGGGTGGCATAGCAGGCGATGACGGCGGCCATGACGAACATGCCGATCGTGCTCGGAGCCTTGGCGCCGTACCGCCGGACCAGGCCCGCGCTGCGCGGGGACGCCAGCAGCTGCCCAACCGCGAACGGCACGGTCAGCAGGCCCGCCGCCAGCGGGGTGTAACCCCGGACGTTCTGCAGGTAGAAGCTGGTGAAAAAGAACACGCCGCCCATACCGAAGAACGCCAGCGCGATCGCGCCTACCGACGCCGAAAGCCGCCGGTCGCGGAACAGCCGCACGTCCAGCGACGGGTGCTGGATCCGCGTCTCGTACCAGGCGAAGACGGCCAGGATGGCCAGGCCGCCGGCGATCGCGCCGAGCACGTCCGGGCGCAGCCAGGAAGCGGTGTCGCCGCCCTGAACGATGCCGAACACCAGGAGCACCAGGCCCGCGATGGACAGCAGAACGCCGATGTAGTCGATCCGGCCGGCCTCGGGATTGCGTGATTCCGGGACCAGGACCGCGACGGCGATAGCGCCGAGGATGGTCACCGGCACGTTGATCAGGAAGACTGAGCCCCACCAGAAGTGGTCCAGCAGCACGCCGCCCAGCACCGGCCCGATGGCTATGCCGATGCCGACCGCCATGGCCCACAGGCCGATCGCCCGGGGACGTTCGGCGGGTTCGAAGACGTTGGAGATGATCGACAGCGTCTGCGGCATGACCGCAGCGCCGCCCAGGCCCATGGCCGCCCGCGCGAAGATCAGCTGCTCCGGTGTCCGCGAGTAGGCCGAGAGCAGCGACGCCAGGCCGAACAGCGCGAGCCCGATCATGAGCATGCGCTTGCGGCCGACCCGGTCGCCGATCACGCCGAACGTGAACAGCAGGCCGGCGAAGACGAGGGTATAGGAGTTGATCGCCCATTCGAGCTGGCTCTGGCTCGCGCCGAGGCCCCCGCGCGGCTCGGCGATAGTCTTCAGCGCCACGTTGAGCACCGTGTTGTCGATGACGATGGCGAGCAGCCCGACGATCAGCACGCTGAGGATGACCCAGCGGCGACGGTAAATCGTCTGCGTGTCCATGTGTCCCTTCCGGATCACTTGGTCTGTTGGTCCGGGGTACGGTCCCCGGGCCGCCGCGGAAAGCTTGTCCGCGGAACCGGGAAGGTACCGGACCATCGGCGTGTTGCCAATGATCAGAACTCCCGGGCACCGCAACTATCGATACGGAACAGTCTCGTATCGGAATCTATTTCCGCGGTCTGCCGGGATCCTTCGTGATCCAGGTCACATCCCAGGCCCGGGCCGTATCGGATCT
>JASHYW010000050.1 GCA_030042885.1 Streptosporangiaceae bacterium
CCCAGACCTGCCGTGGTACGGCGAGGCCGGGCGCGGGAACCAGGCCGGGTACGGCCAGGGGTACGGCAGCGCCTGGTGGGAGCCTCCAGCGCCGCCGCCGCGGCGCTCCTGGCGCCGCGGGCGCTTCGGTGTCTACCTGGCCGTCGCGGCGCTCGCGGCCGGCATCGGCGCGGGGGTCACTGTGGTCCTCGACCACCACGGCGCGGCCCCGGCTTCCGGCCTCTCACCCAGCGACATCCCGGTCCCGCCCGGCAACGCGGCAGGCGGCGGGTCTTCGCTGGGCCTGGACCAGGCGAGCGTCGTGGCGAAGGTCAAGCCGGGCCTGGCCGACATCGACGCCACGCTCAAGTACGCCAGCGAGACGGCCGAGGGCACCGGCATGGTGGTCAACCCGGACGGCCTGGTGCTGACCAACAACCACGTGATCGACGGGGCCACCAGCGTGAGCGTGACGCTGGCCGACTCGGGCAGGTCGTTCCAGGCCCGGGTCATCGGCTACGACAGCGTAGATGACGTCGCGCTGCTGCAGCTCAGCGGTGCGGCGAACCTGGCCACCGTCAGCTTCGGCAATTCCTCGCAGGTCAGGCTGGGCGCCCCGGTCCTGGCGCTGGGCAACGCCGAGGGGCGCGGCGTCGTGACGCCCGCCGCCGGCACCATCGACGGGCTGAACCGCTCCATCCAGGCCAGCGACGAGGGGTCGGGCACCATCGAGGACCTGAACCACATGCTGCAGACCAACGCCCAGATCCAGCAGGGCGACTCGGGCGGGGCGCTGGCCAACAGCGCGGGCCAGGTCATCGGCATGGTCACCGCCGCGAACACCGGCCCGGGCGGCCAGCAAGCGGGCACGGCCGGGTTCGCCATCCCCATCGACAGCGCCCTGGCCATCGCCAGGCAGATCGCCGAGGGACGGGCCAGCTCGACGGTGTACATCGGCCTGCCCGGCTTCCTCGGCGTGGAGGTCGCGCAGAGCAGCAGCCCGAACCCGCAGCAGCAGGAGGCAGATGCCCAGCAGGCGGCCAGGGGCCAGGGCGGCCAAGGGGGACCGGGCGGGCAAAACGGGGGCGGCGGGTCCGGCCCGGCCTGCGTGACCGGCGGCCAGCTGCCCGGCATACCGGCCAGCATCGCGCCCGCCGGCACCGGCGCGCTCGTGCTCGGCGTGGTGTGCGGCACCGCCGCGGAAACGGGCGGCCTGGTGCCCGGTGACGTGATCACCTCGGTCAACGGCCAGGCCGTCACCACACCCGGCTCGCTGACCGCCATCACGTCCAGGTACCACCCCGGCGACGTGGTGTCCGTCGGATGGCAGAGCACCGACGGCGCCCAGCACATGACGCGGTTCATGCTCGGCGACGGCCCGGCCCGCTGAGGCGGGCGGCGCGGCGGATCTAACGGGCGCCCAGCCAGGACCGCAGCGCGGACTCGCACTCGGCGATCATGGCCGTCTCCACGTACTCTCCGGCCGTGTGCGCGATCTCCGGCAGGCCCGGGCCGTAGTTCACCGCCGGGATGCCGAGCGCGGCGAACCTGGCCACGTCGGTCCAGCCCAGCTTGGCCCGCGGCGGCCGGTGATCCGAGCCGACCTCGGTCACGAACGCGGCCGCGGCCGGGTGCCCGAGGCCGGGCCGGGCGCCCTCGGCGACATCGAGCACCGTCACCGGCCATGCCGGGAACAGCGACTGCACGAAATCCGCTGCCTGCTCCCCGTCCAGGTCCGGCGCGAACCTGTAGTTGACCGTGACCACGCACTCGTCGGGGACGACGTTCCCCGCGACGCCGCCCCGGATGCCGACCGCGTTCAGGCCCTCGCGGTACCGCAGCCCGTCCACGTCCGGCTGCCGGGGCGTGTACCCGCACAGCACGGCGAGGATGCCGGCCGCCTCGTGGATGGCGTTGCGCCCCATCCAGGAGCGCGCCGTGTGCGCCCGCTGCCCCGTGGCGGTGACCTCGGCGCGCAGCGTGCCCTGGCACCCGCCCTCGATCACGCCTGAGGTCGGTTCCATCAGCACGGCGAAGTCGCCGGCCAGCAGGTCCGGGCGCTCGCGGCTCAGCCGCAGCAGCCCGTTGCGCTCGGCCGCGACCTCCTCGCAGTCGTAGAAGACATACGTGACGTCACGGGCCGGCGCGGTGAGGTGCGCGGCCAGCCGGAGCTGCACCGCCACCCCGGATTTCATGTCGGAGGCACCGCAGCCGAACAGCCGGGATCCGGAGGCACGAGAGGGGACATTGCCTGCGATCGGCACCGTGTCGAGGTGCCCGGCCAGGATGACCCGTTCCGGCCGCCCGAGCTCGGTCCTGGCCACGATGGTATGGCCGTGCCGGCTGGTGGCCAGGTGCGGCAGCGGCCGCAGGGCGGCCTCGATGGCGTCCGCGAGCGGCCCCTCCCCGCCGCTGACCGAGGGGATGTCCACCAGCCGCGCGGTCAGCGCCGCCCCGGCGAGATCAAGGTCGAGGTCTGCGTCCACCCGGCCAGCATAGGGATCCGCGTCCGCGCCGAACTCGGCCGACCCGTGCGCGCTGCCCTGGATCGCCGCGTCCCTGGACCGGCTAACTGACGTGCTGGCCGATATGTGCTAGCCCCCCGGGGAGACGACCCCCGGGGCCCCCGACACGGCGGGCTACCCGCCCCCCGTGCCCCCCGGGAGGGGCGACAGGTCGGGGCGCTTGGGATCGAGGCCGTCGCCGCTCGAGGTGCCGGCCAGCCGCCTGCGGACCCACGGCATCGCGTACTGCCTGGCCCAGCTGGCGTCCTGGCGGCGCGCGGCCAGCCAGGCGGCGCGGCGGGTCCTGGGGTCCTGGCCGTCGGCGGCCGCAGACGCGGGCAGCGGCGCGCGCCAGTCTCTGGCGGCCGGGATGCCGAGGACCTCACGGGTGCGCAGGGCCACACGGCGGTGGCCCTCGGAGGTCAGGTGCAGCCGGTCCGGGCTCCAGGCCCGCGGGTCACGCAGCACCCGCATGGACCACAGGTCGACCAGCTGGCAGCTGTGGTCGTCGGCGATGGCGCGCAGGTGCATGTCATAGGCGGCGACGCGGCCGCGCAGCAGCCGGATCACCGGGAGGCTGCGCGGATCGAAGCCGGTGAAGATCAGCACCCGGCAGCCCGCCGCCTGCAGCTGGGTCACAGCGGACTCGAAGCGCGAGGCGAGCACGTCCACGTCGGCCCCGCGCAGGATGTCGTTGCCGCCCGCGGCCAGGCTTACCAGGTCGGGAGCCAGCTCGATGGCCCGCGGCACCTGGTCCTCGATGACCTGGCCGAGCAATCTCCCGCGGACGGCCAGGTTCGCGTAGCGGAATCCCGGCGCCCGCCCGGCCAGCACGGCGGCCACCCGGTCGGCCCAGCCCATGTACCCGCCGCCGGGATGCGGGTCGTTCAGTCCTTCGGTGAAGCTGTCGCCGAGAGCGGCAAAGGAGCCGATATCAAGCCCCGGGTCAGGTGCAGTCATCGTGTCCATGATGCCATCCCGTCCGGCAGGCGTGGACGGGGCGCGGATCGGGGAACCGCGGTCCGTTCCGTCACAATGTTCTACGCCGGCGCGGCGGGGTGATGGGTGCGGCGGCGGGCGGCGCGGGCACACTGGAGCCCATGGCCTCCGCAGTGAGCTACGCCGAGTCGCCGGTTCCCGCGTTCCCGTTCGACCTGGACGGGACGCTGATCGACAGCGCGTACCAGCACGTCATCGCGTGGCCCGCGCTGGCGCTGCTCAGCTCGGCGTGCGCACCGGGCCGGGCTGAGGACATGGGTGCTCGGCCTGCCGCGCGTCAGCAGGCCGATGGCGACGGCGCT
>JASHYW010000401.1 GCA_030042885.1 Streptosporangiaceae bacterium
CAGCATCCGTGCGCTCACCTGACCCGAGTGGACGTACTCAACTGCCGCGAATCGGGCTGCTGCGCGCGCCGCGGCGGCGTCGGCCCGCGCAGGCCTAAAGCCCCGGGATTGCTATCCGATCCAGATCAGGTCGAAGATCCGGATCAGCTCGACGGCGTCGTCGACGTGGAAGGTCAGCAGACCCCATCCCGAGCCGAACACGGCCTGGCGGTAGGCCGGGTCATCGCCAGGCGGCATCACCGTGGCGTCCCATGGCGCGTCCACCAGCTCCACCACCCGGGCCAGCAGCGCGTCGAACCCGTCCGGGGGCAGGCCGCGGAGCTGGACCAAGGCGCGGCCCTCGAACCGGACGCGGTAGGTCACCGGCGATTCAGGCGGGCGGGCCAGTCCGGGACGATTTCCTCGATGGGCACCGACCCTTCCAGGCTGCCGGTACGCACGGCCTCCCGCACGCCGCCCAGCCGGGCCTCGAAACCGGGCTCGGAGTATGCGGCCGCGGTCAGCCGCCACCGCCGCAGCAGATCATGAAGGGCCCGGTACCCCTCGACCCGGCGGGCGGCTTCCGCTGCAGCCGCATACTCGGCGAGGAACTGCTCACGGAACCGCTCGGGCAGCACGTGCAGGATCTCCACCGGGTCATCTGGATCGTGCTCGTGCACCGGCTGAGCGCTCATGCCAGCCAGGTTATCGCTCCTGCTGGCTTCGCGGCTGGCCGCGTGTTCACGCAGAACCAGATCGCGCAAAGTCCAGTCGGCACCGGGCGGATGGCTTGCGGTGAGGCGCGTTGTCCTGCTGGCTCGGCGTGGCGCCGGGAATACCATTCGGTAACTGACATGCCCGCCGTGTTGTCGGGGCCGCTGGGAGATCGGAGCACCCATGAGCGACGGAGCGAGGCGGGCCCTGGTCACCGGAGCGTCGGCTGGCATCGGCAGGGCCTGCGCCGAGGAGTTGCATGCGGCCGGCTGGGCGGTCACGGGAGCAAGCAGGCGCGGCACGACCTCGGGTGGGTGGGCCGGCCTGGTCATGGACGTCGACGATGACGCTTCGGTGCGTACCGGCATAGCGGGCCTGCTGGCGGCCGGGGGCCGGATCGACGCGCTTGTCGCTTGCGCCGGGTGGGGCCTGGCCGGTGCCGTCGAGCAGTGCACGATCGGGGAGGCAAAGGCCCAGCTGGAGACCAACTTCTGGGGCTGCGTGCGGGTGCTGCAGCAGGTGCTGCCCGCCATGCGTGCGCAAGGCGGTGGGCGCATCGTGCTGATGAGCTCCATCGGCGGGGTGATCGGCATCCCGTTCCAGGCTTTCTACAGCGCGAGCAAGTTCGCCCTCGAGGGTCTAGGTGAAGCCCTGGCGTACGAGGTGGCACCCTACGGCGTGCATGTGACGCTGGTCGAGCCGGGCAACGTCAAGACAGACTTCACGGCCAGCCGCCAGATGGCGCAGGCGGCTGACGGCGATCCGGTCTACGGCACCGCCCTGGCCAAGGCCGTCGGCCTCATGGAACGCGATGAGACGAACGGCGCGCCCGCCGCCGACGTGGCCGCCGTGGTGCGGCGAGTACTGGAATCCCGCCGCCCGCCCCGGAGGGTATCCGCCGGCAAGGCCGGTGAGCGAGCGGGCCTGCTGGCCAAGCGACTGCTGCCATTCCGTGCCTTCGAGGCCGCAGCAAAGAGCAGCCTGGGAGTCTGACAATCGCACCAGCACGTGGCCTGGCCAGGCCACGTGCCGACCGATGACTGTCAGAGTTCCCGGTCAGTGCAGAATTCACTCCGGTCCGCTAGACGCCCCCTGGTGCACAGGATCGGACTACGCTGCACCAGTCTTCACACATTCCGGGCAGCAGTGATTTTCTACCCAAATTTCTACCCAAACAAGCGACGCAGCGGAACCGAGACGCCGTATCCCCTGGTCAAAGCCACAAACTGGACTGGTCGGACAGAGCGTGTCACCAGCCTTCCAAGCTGGTGGTCAAAGCTCAAGCGGTAATGATGCAGTAGCCCACGCCGTGCCTGCTCAGGTTCGTCAACACCACGGTATCTTAACTCACATGCCGAGTTAACTTTGGTCAAGGGTTCAGCATTATCAAAAGCGGGTCGCCACGTATGTCCCCTGTCGGCCGAGGCACGGACGGCCGTGCGGGTTCTTATGAGGTCGGAGGGCTTGGGTTCGTTGACTGTGGCGGAATTCCTTGCCGCATCGATTGCACCGGTAGAGATAGATGGGGGCTGTGCGGCTGCCCCGCGACGAGACGGCTCGTGTTGCCGAGCCTGCCAACGTCCGGCTTTGCGGTGGCGCGTGGAGCGAACCTTGGGAGGAGAAATCGATCGGATAACGGGGTCGGAAGGGCATGGTGGTAACTCGCAGTCCCATGATCTTGTCGACGCGGTAGGTGCGGTGGCCGCTTCCGTCGGTCCGCTCAGCGTGTAGTAGGAGCCGCCCAGCGTTACTGCGACGGAGCGAATAAGGCTCGATAAGCCGCCAGCTCCCATCATATTGGAGTTCGACGCAAAGATGATTGGTGGCGGCAAAGCGCACGGTCTCCAGCGGTATTCCCACTCCCCAGGTGGCGACGGTAGGGGGCGGGGACCACGTCTCTTCTCCCTCGGTGCCAGGTAGTGCTGGTAGGTCTTCAAGTTCGGCGGTGCCCTCCAGCCAGGCGAACAGGACGGGAAGCTCGTCGAGGAAATCCTTCAGCGGCGGCAGAGCGGGGAGCTGGTGGCCTAGCATCTGAGCCCAGTCACTTTCGAGTGCAGCGACGAGCGGTGAGTCGATGAAGTCCGCGGCGCTAGGTACGGCGATGCCCTTAGCGGCGCACTTCTCTTCGAGAGCCTGACGAATGAGGTCGGGATAGAGCCGCAGGTCGTTCCGCCGGAAGAGGTTAATGATGTCATAAAGGTCCCTGGGCCGGGCCCGCTGGACCATGGCCCTGATCTTCTCGGCGAAGAGTTCCTCGAAGGAGTAGCACCGCACCCGGCCAGGCAGTGGCCCGTCGGGATAAGGATGAGCGATCTCGCGCAATACTGGCGGCCGGATCACGGTCTCATTGCCTGAGATGTCGAGCTTGACCCGAGCCGCTTGAGGGGTCCGGCGGGGCCCAATGTAGTAAACGCAGCCTTCCGTCGACAACCCGTCTGGGCGTAGACGAAGCGCGGGCGCCCTCGAGGAGAAGTTGATGCCGGATACGCCGTGCATTTTGATGAGTACTCGGGCAAGGAGCGGCTCGATCTGCTCGGG
>JASHYW010000402.1 GCA_030042885.1 Streptosporangiaceae bacterium
GGGCGGGTCGGCATCGGCGCCGACGGCCGGGGCGCCGGCTTCCAGATCAGCCAGCGGGCCGACTTCTTCGAGGTCGAGGTCGGCCTGGAGACCACGCTGAAGCGGCCCATCATCAACACAAGGGACGAGCCGCACGCCGACCCGGAGAAGTACCGGCGGCTGCACGTGATCATCGGCGACGCCAACATGAGCGAGGTGTCCACCTACCTCAAGGTGGGCACCACCTCGCTGGTGCTCGCGATGATCGAGGACAAGTTCCTCGGCTCGGACCTGTCGATCGATGCGCCCGTGGCGGAGCTGCGCGCGGTCTCGCACGACCCGGCCTGCCGCCGCCTGATCACGCTCAAGGACGGCAGGAAGATGACCGCCGTCCAGCTGCAGGCCGAATACCTCGAGCTGGCCCGCAAGTACACCGAGGACCGGTACGGAAACGATGTCGACGACATCACCGGCGACGTCCTGGACCGGTGGGAGTCGGTGCTGAACCGGCTGGCCGAGGACCCCATGCTGCTGTCCAGGGAGCTGGACTGGGTAGCCAAGCTCGAGCTGCTCGAGGGCTACCGGTCAAGGGACGGACTCGGCTGGGACCACCCCCGCCTGCAGCTTGTGGACTTGCAGTACTCCGATGTGCGGCTGGATCGCGGCCTGTACAACCGGCTGGCGGCCAGGGGCCGGATGGTGCGGCTGACCGACGACGCGACCGTCGAGCGGGCGATCGAGAACCCCCCGGAGGACACCAGGGCCTACTTCCGCGGTCGCTGCCTGCGGCAGTACCCCGAAGCCGTGGCCGCTGCCTCGTGGGACTCGGTTATCTTCGACATTCCGGGCCGCGAGTCGCTGCAGCGTGTCCCCACGCTGGAGCCGCTGCGGGGCACCAGGGCGCACGTGGGCGAGCTGCTGGACCGCTGCCGCAGCGCAACCGAGCTCGTCGCCGCCCTCACCGGCCAGGAGTGACGGGGGGTCCGCGGGGTGTCCCTCCGCAGGTATCGCGAGTTAGTACCGATTTGGGTCCGGCGGGATTGCGCGGGACTGCCACGGGTGACGATAGCGTTGGGGACAGACGGAGGTAGGGATATGGCAACCAACAAGGACACCGGCGGTCAGCGGCAGACCACAAGGCGCGCCGAGGAGACCGAAGAGGCCGAGACGGGCACCACCGAGGAAGTCCGGGAGCGGCACGAGAAGCTCTCCGACGACGTCGACTCGATCCTCGACGAGATCGATGAGGTTCTAGAGGAGAATGCCGAGGAGTTCGTCCGGTCGTACGTCCAGAAGGGCGGGCAGTAAGGCCGTAACCGCCTGACCGGTTCGCGCTGGGCGGACGCGCTGGCATCTTCTGGGTGCTGTCTCACTCGGGCGCGGCAGTAGGGTCTGTTGAGGGCAGTGCTGCTCCGGGGGCGAAGCTCCGCAGGACCCCCGAATATGCTGACAACCTCGGGAGGAGGTTCGCGTTGGGGTCTTACTTCGACAGCAGCCAGGCCGGCCCGTTCGCCGTAGGAGAAGGGGGTTCCTGGCGCACGGGTGACTCTGCCGGGCGGCCCGGTTCGGGCTTCATGAACTTGCAGTCCTCGTCGTTTGCCGATGTCCTCGCTTCGTACGCGCCGGGCCTGCTGCCCGGCCGGGCAGCAGGCCACGGTGCGGATGGGCTCCCGGGGGACGCGGGGTCGGCCCCCGGCCAGGCCATCCGCGACCTGCCGCACGCCACCACGATCGTCGCCGCGACCTGCGACCAGGGCGTGGTCCTTGCGGGTGACCGCCGGGCCACCGCCGGAAGCATGATCGCCAAGCGGGATGTGGAGAAGGTCTTCAGAAGCGACGAGTACTCGGCGGTTGGCTACGCGGGCACGGGCAGCGTGGGAATTGAGTTCGTCCGCCTGTTCCAGGTCGAGCTCGAGCACTACGAGAAGATGGAAGGCCGCTCGCTGTCCCTGGAGGGCAAGGCGAACAGGCTGGCCTGGATGATCAGGGGGAACATCGCCGCGGCTATGCAGGGCCTCATCGTGGTCCCGCTGTTCGTCGGCTACGACGAGGACACGGGCCGCGGCCGGATCTTCAGCTATGACGTCGCCGGGGGCCCGTACGAAGAGCACAGATTCTACTCCATCGGCTCGGGGTCGGTATTCGCCCGGGGCTCGCTGAAGAAGCTGTACGTCGACGACATGCCGGTGCGCGACGCCGTGCTGGCCTGCGTGCAGGCCCTGTATGACGCCGCCGACGATGATTCGGCGACCGGTGGCCCGGACCTGACCAGGCGCATCTTCCCGGTCATCGCCACGGTCACAGCCGACGGTTTCCGCAGGCTGCCTGAGGGCGAATCCGAACAGTACGCCCAGCAGGTGGTGCAGGAGCGGATGGCCGCGCCCGACGGCCCGGCCGCCCCGCTGCACGCGACCGGCTAGCATGTCTCGCCCGTTTACCGTCCCGCCCCATCTGACCAGTTAAAGGAAGCGTTCGCGGTGGCAATGCCGTTCGGTTATGTCTCGCCCGCACAACTCATGCGGGATAAGGCTGAATACGCGCGACAGGGGATCGCGCGCGGTCGCAGCTGCGTCACGTTGCAGTACGAGGGCGGGATCCTCCTGGTGGCGCCCAACCCGTCGAGCGCGCTGCACAAGATCAGCGAGATCTACGACAGGATCGCGTTCGCCGCGGTGGGCCGGTACAACGAGTACGAGAACCTGCGCAAGGCCGGGATTACTTACGCCGACGTCACCGGCTACCAGTTCGACCGGCACGACGTGACGGCGCGCGCCATCGCCAACTGGTACGCGCAGACGCTCGGCACCATCTTCACCGACCAACTGAAGCCGTTCGAGGTGGAGATCGTCGTCGCCGAGGTGGGCGAGCGGCCGGAGGGCGATCAGATCTACCGGATCACCTTCGACGGTTCGGTGACCGACGAGCCGGGTTTCGTCGCCTTCGGCGGGCAGGCCGATCAGGTGTCCGCTGCGCTGAAGGAGCGGTACTCACCGGGCATGTCCCTGCCCGAGGCGTTCGCCGCGGCCCTGGCCGCACTGTCCGCACCGGCCAACGGCGGGGGCAACGACCTGCCTACCCCCCAGCTGGAGGTCGCCATCCTGGACCGGACCCGGGACCACCGCACGTTCCGCCGTATCCGGGCCGCCCGGCTCCAGGAGCTCATCAGCCAAAGCCGCGCGGCCGAGTCGAAGACCTCTCAGGCCCCTGAGACATCCGCCGAACCGGAGACCCCAGCCGCCCCCGGGACGCCAGCAGACCCTGGCACCACGGGCGGTTCCGACACGCCCATCGGCCCCGATGCCTCCAGCACGGACCGCGGCAGCGGACTGGGCGGCGGCGACAACCCACCGCGCCCCCTGTAGCGCCCATGGCGCCCCTGTAGCGCTTGCTGCCCGGGCTCAGAGCGGGATGTTGGCGTGCGTGCCCCGGAGCTGGGGAGCCTCGGCGAGCGCCCGCGCCAGCTCCTGACGCGTCCGGCTGGGTTCGATGATCGCGTCGATCACGCCGAGGTCCACGGCGCGCTGCAGGCCTCCTGCGGTGGCCTCGTGCTCGGCGGCCAGTTCCGCCTCGGCCTCGTGCAGCCGCTCGGGAGGCACGGTGGCGAGCGTACGGCGGTGCAGGATGCGGACGGCGGCCACCGCGCCCATGACGGCGACCTCCGCGCCGGGCCAGGCGTAGACGCGAGTCGCGCCGAGCGCACGTGAGTTCATCGCGATGTAGGCCCCTCCGTACGCCTTGCGCGTCACCAGCGTCACCCGGGGGACGGTGGCCTCGGCGAAGGCGTGCAGCAGCTTGGCCCCGCGGCGGACCACGCCGTCCCATTCCTGGCCGACGCCGGGCAGGTAGCCCGGCACGTCCACGAGCACCACGAGCGGCACGCCGAATGCGTCGCACATCCGGACGAAGCGCGCGGCCTTCTCGGCCGACGCGGCGTCCAGGCATCCGCCGAGCCGCATCGGGTTGCTGGCCACCACGCCGACCGTGCGCCCGGCCAGGCGGCCCAGGATCGTCACGATGTTCGGCGCCCACCTGGGGTGCAGCTCGATGCCCGGCGCGTCGAGCAGCCTATCGGTCAGCAGGTGCACGTCGTAGGCCCGGCGCGCGGAGTCGGGTAGCAGGCCGGAAAGATCGCGGTCGTCCGTCTCGTCGGTGATCTTCCCCTGGTCGACGAGCATGACCGCGAGCTGACGGGCGCGGTCGATGGCTTCCGCGTCGGTTTCCGTCACCACGTGCACCACGCCGGACCGGCGGCTGTGCGGTTCGGGCCCGCCGAGCCGCTCCATGTCCACGTCCTCGCCGGTCACCGAGCGCACCACGTCCG
>JASHYW010000403.1 GCA_030042885.1 Streptosporangiaceae bacterium
CCAAGGAGGGAAACGACACACCGGCGCGCTGCCCGTCGATCAGCCCACGCCAGGCCACAGGTAGCGGCGCCGGTCGCCCGCTACAGTTCGCTGGACCTGGCCGATCAACTGGGAACCCAGTGGACGCTGATCGGCCACGCCCGCGAAGAGCACGTCACCCCCGGCGGGCGTGATCCAGCCGTTCTGCTGGACCGCTCTGCGCAAGCAGCCCTTCTAGGGGCGCAGACGCGCGAGGGCGGCCAGGACCCGGTTCTCTGACACGGGCGCGAGCGTGCCCAGGGTCTGGGCGAACAGGCTGACCCGCAGTTCCTCGAGCATCCAGCGGGCATCGGTCACGCTGGCGTCATCCCGGCGCCCGGCGGGCAGGTCCGCGACCGTCTGCCGGTAGGCCTGCTCGGCCCGCTGCGCGACCGCCATGTTGGCCGCGTCCCGGGCCGGATTCTCCGGCAGCTTGTCCAGCCGCCGCTCCATCCCCCGCAGGTAGCGGGTCAGGTGCGGCAGCCGCCGGTAGCCGGTGGCGGTCACGAACCCCGGGTAGATGAGCCCGGACAGCTGGGCTCGCATGTCGGCCACGGCGGGCTGTGCTGGCCCGGGGGGACGGTGCTGGCCCTGGGGGGGCGACCCCCCGGGAACCCCCCGCTCACGGGGGGGCTCTCCGCCCCCCCGTACCCCCCCGACCCCCCTGGGGAAATCGTCCAGTCGGGTCTCGACGGCGTGGGCCAGGCGGAGCGCCGACTCCACCTGAGTCACGACCTCGGCGGTCGCCTCGTGCAGGCCGGACCGGACCGCGGCGGAGAGCCGCTCGAAGCCCTCGCGGTCCCAGGCGGGGCCGCCGGCTTCGGCCATCAGGTAGTCGGCGGCGCAGGTGACGCAGTCGGCGAACATCGCCGCCACGCTCCCGTGCGGGTTGTGGCTGAGGGCCAGCTTGGCCTGGGTGGACAGGCGGTCCGCGATGGACTTGAACCCCAAAGCCGGCGAAGGCGCGCCGAGGAGAATCAGCCGCCGGGTTCCGGCCCACATGGCCGAGCGCGCCGCGGCCTCGGTTTCGAACAGGCGCACGTCGACCATATCGCCCGCGTCGGACAGCGCCGGGTAGGCCACCACGCTGCCGTCCCGGAACACCCGGGGAAGCGCGCCGAAGTTCCACGACCTCAGGCCGGAGCGGGTGATCCCGGCCGCCGCCTGCGACAGCACCGCGCGCAGCCGCGGGCGCAGCTCCTGCCGGAGTTCGGCGACGTCCTTGCCCTCGGCCAGGACACGATCTCCGTCGGTTACCCGGACCGTGATCCGCAGGTGCGGCGGCAGCCTGGACAGATCCCAGGCGTCACGCGGCACGGTCACGCCGCGCAGTGCCCGCAGCTCGCGGGCGACAGCGTCGCGCAGGTCGCCGGAGGGCGCCCCGAGACGGGCCACGACCTCGCGCGCCACGTCAGGCACGGGCACCAGGTCTCGCCGCAGCGCCTTGGGCAGCGACCTGATCATCTCGGTGACCAGTTCGGTGCGCAGCCCGGGCACCTGCCAGGAGAACTCTGCCGGGTCAACCTGGTTGAGCCTGCTCAGCGGGATGTCGACGGTCACTCCGTCCGCCTCGGTGCCGGGCTCGAAGGCGTACGACAAGGGCAGGGCCGCGACGGCCGGCGACTCCGAGGTCCAGATGTCGGGGTAGGCGTCGGCGCTGACCCCGGCGGCCTCGTCGCTCAGCAGGTCGCTGGCCTTGAAGGTGAGCAGGTCCGGGTCGTTCCGCCGGGCCTGCTTCCACCAGGTGTCGAAGTGCTGGGCCGAGGTCACGTCGGCCGGTACCCGCGCGTCATAGAACGCGAACAGCTCGTCCTCGCCAACCACCAGGCCGCGGCGGCGGGCCCGGTGCTCGACCTCCTCGGCCTCGGCCAGCAGCCGCAGGTTCTCGGCGAAGAACTTATGGCTGGTCTGCCAGTCCCCCTCCACCAGCGCGTGCCTGATGAACAGCTCCCGGGCGGCCGGAGGGTCGATGCGCGCGTAACCGACCGGCCGGTCCGTGACCAGCGGAACCCCGTACAGCGTGACCTTCTCCAGCGCCACCGCGCTGCCCCGCTGCCTCTCCCAGTGCGGCTCGCTGTAGCTGCGCTTGACCAGGTGCCGGGCGAGCGGTTCCACCCACTCCGGCTCGATACGCGCCACCGTCCGCGCCCACAGCCGGGACGTCTCGACCAGTTCGGCGGCCACGATCCAGTCCGGCGTCTTCCTGGCCAGGCTGGACCCGGGGAAGATGGCGAACCTGGCGTTACGCGCGCCCAGGTACTCGGCCCTGGGCCGCCTGCCCGCCCCCGGTCCGCGGCCACCTTGCGCGGACACGGGTACCCGGGCTGGTTCGGCGCTCCCGGTCTGGCAGAGCATGCCGATCTGGGACAGCAAACCGGCGAGCAGGGACTGGTGAACCACGGACCGTTCGGCTGAAGAGGAATTGACCGCCACCCCGAGATCCGCGGCCAGCCTTTGCAACTGGCCCTGGAGGTCCTGCCACTCGCGGACCCGCAGGTAGTTCAGGTAGTCGGCCCGGCACATGCGGCGGAACGCCGACGAGGACAGCTCGCGCTGCCGCTCGGCCAGGTAGACCCATAGGTTCAGATAGGCGACGAAGTCCGAGTCCGGGTCGGCGAACCGGCGGTGCTTGTCGTCGGCGGCCTGCTGCGCGTCGGCGGGCCGCTCGCGCGGGTCCTGGATGGACAGCGCCGAGGCGATGATCAGGACCTCGCGGACGCAGCCGTTCCGGTCGGCCTCCAGGATCATCCGGCCGATGCGCGGGTCCACTGGCAGCCGGGCCAGCCTGCGCCCCAGTCCGGTGATCTTGCCGCCGGAGAACGCGTTCAGCTCGGCCAGCAGGGTCAGCCCGTCGGCGATGTTGCGCGCGTCCGGCGGGTCGATGAACGGAAAGGCGGGGATGTCGCCGAGGCCGATCGCGGCCATCTGCAGGATCACCGAGGCCAGGTTGGTGCGCAGGATCTCGGGCTCGGTGAATTCCGGCCGGGACTCGAAGTCCTCCCGGGAGTACAGCCGGATGCAGATCCCGTCCGCGGTCCGGCCGCTGCGGCCCTCGCGCTGGTTGGCCGACGCCTGCGAGATCGGCTC
>JASHYW010000404.1 GCA_030042885.1 Streptosporangiaceae bacterium
GCGGATGACCTCGGCGTTCATGTAGTCGTTCTCGATCAGGCTCCGCACCAGCAGGCCGAATTCATCCGCCCTGCCCATGCGCTTGGGGAACACGACCGGGCTGATCAGCCTGGCCTTGAGCTCCTCGGCGTGGCCGTTGAACCCGTAGATCGGGGTATCGATGATGCCCGGGCAGATGGTGTTCACCCGCACCCCGATGGCGGCCAGGTCGCGGGCGGCAGGCACGGTCATCCCGATGATGCCGCCCTTGGACGCCGAGTATGCGATCTGGCCGGTCTGGCCCTCGATGCCGGCGATCGAGGCGGTGTTCACGATGACGCCGCGCTGACCGTCGCCGTCGGCGGGCTCGGTCCTGGCCATGGCGGCGGCCGCGATGCGCATCAGGTTGAAGGTGCCGATCAGGTTGACGCTGATGACCCGCTGGTAGCTGGCCAGGTCGTGAGGGGTGCCGTCGCGAGCCACCGTCCGCGCGGCCCAGCCGATGCCCGCGCAGCTGACCGCGGTGCGCAGCGGGGGGCCCGCGGCGGCCGCGGCGTCCACCGCCGCCTGGACCGACGCCTCATCGGACACGTCGGTGCGCGCGAACCGGCCGTTAACCTCGCTGGCCAGGCGCTCACCGCCGATTTCGTTCAGGTCGGCGATGAGCACCGTGGCGCCTGCCGCCGCAAGCACCCGCGCGGTCGCCTCGCCCAGCCCGCTCGCGCCGCCAGAAACGATCGCCGCTGTACCATTCAAGTTCATGCCCGGAGCATAGCCGGACCGGAGCACCCTGGACCGTTAAGATATATCTTGTTTGTTCTCAGCTGGTGAGCTAAGGTCGGAAGCATGGCGAAGCTGCGAGGAAACCCGTGGGCGATCCTGGTCGTGGTGTCGCTGGGTTTCTTCATGACCCTGCTCGACCTCACCATCGTGAACATCGCGATCCCGAACCTGATCACCAAGCTGCACGCGTCGCTGGATGATGTGCTGTGGGTGATCAACGCCTACGCCCTGGTCCTGGCCGTCTTGGTCATCACGGCGGGCAGGCTGGGTGACCTGATCGGACCGCGGATCATGTTCATGGGCGGTGTCGGGGTGTTCACGGCGGCCTCGGCCGCGTGCGGGCTGGCGCCGAGCCCGGGCTGGCTGATCGGCTTCCGCGCGGTACAGGGGCTGGGCGCGGCGATGCTCATGCCGCAGACGCTGACGATCATCACCAGCACCTTCCCCCCTGACCGGCGCGGGGCGGCGTTCGGAGTGTGGGGGGCCGTGGCCGGGGTGGCCACCGTCGCCGGGCCGACCCTGGGCGGGCTGCTGGTGACCGCGTTCGACTGGCGGTGGATCTTCTTCGTGAACCTGCCCATTGGCCTGGTCGTGCTGCTGGTCACCCCGGCGATCATCCCCGATGTGCGGCCTGGCCGACGGCACCGGATCGACATCCCCGGGGTGCTGCTGGCCAGCGCGGCGCTGCTGGCGATCTGCTACGGCCTGGTCGAGGGGCAGAAGTACGACTGGGGGACAATCACCGGGTTCGTCAGCATCCCGCTGGTTCTCGGCCTGGGAGTGGTGCTGCTGCTGGCCTTCTTGCTGGTCCAGAGGCTCACCCAGGACAAAGAGCCGCTGGTGCCGTTCGCGCTGTTCCGGGACCGGAACTACTCGGTGGTGAACTGGGTGTCCGGCGTGCTCGCCGTCGGGATGATGGGCATCTTCATCCCGCTGACCATCTACCTGCAGTCCGTCTTGGGGTTCTCCGCGCTGAAGGCCGGGCTCACGATGGCGCCCGCCTCCCTGGTCTCGATGTTCGTCGCCCCCGTGGCGGGCCGGATGACCGACAAGATCGGCGGCAAGTTCATCCTCATGTCAGGGCTGCTCCTGTTCGGCGCCGGGATGGGCTGGATAGCCCTCATCGCTCACCCGGACTCTTCGTGGCCCATCTTCCTGGCGCCCCTGATCGTGGCCGGGCTCGGCATGGGCTGCATCTTCGCGCCGATGGTCACCGTCGCCATGCGCAACATCGACCCGCGCATGGCGGGCGCGGCATCAGGGGTGCTGAACACCGTCCGGCAGGTCGGCCTGGTGATCGGCACCGCTGCCGTCGGCGCCCTGCTGCAGAACAGGCTCGTCTCCGCGATGGCGGCCCAGGCAAGTGCCCGGTCGACCGCGCTGCCGCCGCAGGTGCGCGGCCAGTTCGTGGCCGGGATCGACAACTCGGCGAAGAACGGCATCCAGGTCGGGGCCGGCCAGTCCGGCGGCAGCACCCATCTGGGCCCCGGCCTGTCCGCCCGGGTCGCCGCGGAGCTCGCTCGCATCGGCCACGACGTGTTTACCTTCGCCTACGTGACCGCCATGCGGCAGACAATGCTGTTGCCGATCATCCTCCTTGGTGTCGGCGCGCTGAGCTGTCTGGCGATCAAGCAGGGCAAGTACGCGCCCGAACCTGCCGAGGTGGAAGCCGGTCAGATGGCCGGGACCATCAGCTCGCCCGGCTCGTCCGGCACCTTCGGGCAGAGCCCGGGCAGCGCGCCGGGCGCCTCGTCGTAGCCGGCGAGCTCGCAGGGAAACCGGTCCGCGAA
>JASHYW010000051.1 GCA_030042885.1 Streptosporangiaceae bacterium
GGTTGGCGCCCATCCGGCCGAGTCCTATCATCCCGAGCTGCATCGGCGTGTCAGTTGGCATGGCTGGTCAGTCCTCCAGAGTAGATCTCAGCGGGCCTTGAGTTCGCGGTACCGGCGGATGAGCGCGTTGGTGGACGAGTCGTGGCCGAGCGCCGGCTCGGCCTCGCTGGTCAGCTCGGGGATGATCTGCACCGCCAGCACCTTCCCGAGCTCGACTCCCCACTGGTCGAACGAGTCGATGTCCCAGATGGCGCCCTGGGTGAACACGCTGTGCTCGTACAGCGCGACCAGCGCGCCGAGCACCCGCGGCGTGAGGATCTCGGCCAGCAGGACGTTGCTCGGCCGGTTGCCCTCCATCACCCGGTGCGGCACCACGTGCGCGGGTGTGCCCTCGGCCCGGACCTCGGCCTCGGTCTTGCCGAACGCCAGCGCCTGGGCCTGCGCGAAGACGTTGGAGGACAGGATGTCGTGATGGTCGCGCAGCGGGTTGAGCGTCTTGCCGAAGCCGACCAGGTCGACCGGGATGAGCGTGGTCCCCTGGTGGATGAGCTGGTAGAAGCTGTGCTGGCCGTTGGTGCCCGGCTCGCCCCAGTACACGGCGCCGGTGTCGTAGCTCACCGGGTCCCCGGCCAGCGTGACGTGCTTGCCGTTGGATTCCATGGTGAGCTGCTGGAGGTAGGCGGGGAACCGCTTCAGGTACTGCTCGTACGGCATGACGCCGACCGTCTGCGCGCCGAAGAAGTCGCGGTACCAGACGGCGAGCAGGCCCATCAGCACCGGCAGGTTCTGCTCCAGCGGGGCGGTGCGGAAGTGCTCGTCCATCTCGTGGAAGCCGGCCAGCAGTTCGCCGAACCGCTCCGGCCCGAGCGCCACCGTGGTGGACAGGCCAATGGCCGAGTCCATCGAGTACCGGCCGCCGACCCAGTCCCAGAACCCGAACATGTTCGCGGTGTCGATGCCGAACGCGCTGACCCGCTCGGCGTTGGTGGACACCGCGACGAAGTGTTGGGCGACCGCCGCCTCGGTGCCGAGCTCGGCCACGATCCAGTCCCGCGCGGAGGTGGCGTTGGTCAGCGTCTCCAGCGTGCCGAACGTCTTGGACGAGATGATGAACAGTGTCTCGTCCGCGTTCAGGTCCCGGGTGGCCTCGGCGAAGTCGGTCGAGTCGACGTTGGACACGAACCGGAACACCAGGTCCCGCGTCGTGTAGTGGCGCAGGGCCTCGTAGGCCATGACCGGGCCGAGGTCGGAGCCGCCGATCCCGACGTTCACCACGTTCCTGATCGGCTTGCCGGTGTAGCCCTTCCATTCCCCGGACCTGACCCGGTCCGCGAAGCCGGCCATCCGGTCCAGGACCTCGTGGACCTGCCGCACCACGTCGGCGCCGTCCACGACCAGCGACGCGGTCCGCGGCATCCGCAGCGCCACGTGCAGGACGGCCCGGTCTTCTGACACGTTGATGTGCTCGCCGCGGAACATCGCATCCCGCCGCTCCGGTACGCCAGATTCGTAGGCCAGCTCGACCAGCAGCCGCATGGTCTCGTCGGTGACCCGGTTCTTCGAATAGTCCAGGTACAGCCCGGCCGCCTCTGCGCACATCCGCTCGCCGCGCCCCGGATCGGCGGCGAACAGCTCCCGCAGGTGCCGGCCGGCGATCTCGGCGTGGTGCCGCGTGAGCGCCTGCCACGCCTTCCGCTCGGGCAGAGGTGTGCCAGCCATGCCGCCTCCTCGCGTCGTATCCACCCCACGGCATAGTTTCATGCCCGCCATCGCGGCCGCCGGCTGCCTGGCGGTAACCGGGAAACGCCAGCTTCGCGCTCCTTGCCGGAGTTCCCGGCCATCAGCTCGGCCGCGCGGTCCGGGACGTAGGCCTGCATGTTCCGCGGCGTGCGCACATAGCCCTTTGACGGCGGCCGGGCCGGAATCTTCACCGGCGGCGGCTTGACGTCGGTGTAGGGGATGCTGCTGACCAGGTGGGAGATCATGTTGATCCGGGCGCTCCGCTTGTCGTCGCTCTCCAGCACGTGCCAGGGTGCCTCCGGGATGTCGGTGTGCACGAACATCTCGTCCTTGGCCCGGGAGTAGTCCTCCCATTTGGTGATCGACTCCACGTCCATCGGGGACAGCTTCCAGCTGCGCATGGGATCGTCGAGCCGGTCATGGAAGCGGCGCTCCTGCTCGGAGTCGCTGACCGAGAACCAGTACTTGCGCAGCAGGACGCCGTCCTCGACCAGCAGCCGCTCGAAGATCGGGCACTGGTGCAGGAACCGGCTGTACTCCTGCTGCGTGCAAAAACCCATGACACGCTCCACGCCGGCCCGGTTGTACCAGCTGCGGTCGAACAGGACCAGTTCGCCCGCGGCCGGCAGGTGGCTGACATAGCGCTGGAAGTACCACTGCGTGCGCTCCCGCTCCGTCGGCGCGGGCAGCGCCGCGATCCGGGCCACGCGGGGGTTGAGAAACTCGGCTACCCGCTTGATCGTGCCGCCCTTACCGGCCGCGTCACGGCCCTCGAAGATGACCACGATCCTGGCGCCCGTCGAGCGCATCCATTCCTGGACCCTCACGAGCTCGCCCTGCAGGCGGTACAACTCGGTCTCATAGACCTTCCTGGGCAGCTTCTGCGGGTAATGGTCCTGCCTGGGCAGCTTCCTGGATTGATCTTTATCCTTGCCTGGCACCTTCGTGTTCTCCCTGAGTTCCCAAGACGCCCGCCCGCTGTGCTAGCCCGGGGCACGACCCCCCCGCGGGGGCATAGCCCGGGGGGACGACCCCCCAGACCCCCGCGAGGGCATGGCCCGGGGGGACGAACCCGTAATACCCCCCGGAACCCCCCGCGATAGCATGACCGGCGTGAGCGACGATGAGCTGTACCGCCAGTATGAGACAGTCAACATGTACCGGCGCGGCGCGGGTGCCACCCTGGAGCTGAACCGCCCCGAACGGCTGAACGCGTGGAGCAATCAGTTCTCCCTCGACCTGCTCGCGGCGATAACACTCCTGACCGAGGATCCCGGGATCCGGGCCGTGGTCGTCACCGGCGCCGGGCGGGCGTTCTCCAGCGGCGCCGATCTGAAGGAGGCCGCCGAGCGCGCCGAAGGCGGGACGATCGACGTGTACTCCAGGCTGACCGAGCGGTACCACCCGATTATCAGGGGCCTGCGGCTGATGCCCAAGCCGGTGGTGGCCGCGGTCAACGGCGCGGCGGCCGGGATCGGGCTGTCCCTCGCGCTGGCCTGTGATCTCGTCGTTGCGGCCGAGTCGGCGTTCTTCCAGCTCGCGTTCGTCAACATCGGGCTGGTCCCTGACGGCGGCTCGTCGCTGTTCGTGCCGTCCCGGGTGGGCTTCACCCGGGCCGCGGAGCTGGCCATGCTGGGAGAGCGGCTCGACGCGCGGACCGCACTGCACTGGGGCCTGATCAACCGGGTCTGGCCCGACGAGGAATTCCCGGCGCAGACCCGGGCGCTGCTGGACCGGCTGGCCACCGGGGCCACCAGGTCGTACGCGGGCACCAAGCGGCAGCTGAACCGGTGGCTGTACGAGCACATGGACGACCAGCTCGAGTTCGAGGCTGGGATCCAGCGTGAGATGGCCGCCTCGGGCGACTTCGCCGAAGGGATCGCCGCGTTCGCCGAGAAGCGGCCGCCCAGGTTCTCCGGCGCCTGACTCGGCAAGAGCCCGACGTTGGACGCGGCTCAGCTCGAGCGGGTCTACCGCACCGAGGCGGCGCGGATCACCGCCGCGCTGGCCGCGCGGATCGGCGACGTGGGGCTGGCCGCCGACGCGGTGCAGGACGCGTTCATCGAGGCCATCGAGCACTGGCGGGACGGCGAGATCCCGCCCAACTGCGGCGGCTGGCTGGCCACCACGGCGCGCCGCAAGGCGATCGACCGGCTCCGCCGGGCCCGGGCCGGGCAGGCCAAGCTCGCGCTGCTCGCGGCGACCACCACGGGCAGCTGGCAGACCGCCGAGGACCCCGACGACGAACTGCTCGCGATGATCTTCGCCTGCTGCCATCCCGCGCTGCCCCGCGAATCGCAGATCGCGCTCACGCTGCGGGCCGTGTGTGGCCTGACCACGGCTGAGATTGCCGCCGCGTTCCTGGCCAGCGAGCCGGCCATGACGCAGCGGCTGCTGCGGGCGCGCAAGGCGCTGCGCGCCGCCCACGCCGACCTGCGCATCCCCGATCCCGACCACCTGGATAGCAGGCTCGCCGAGGTGCTGACCGTGGTCTACCTGGTCTTCAACGAGGGCTACCTGGCCAGCGCCGGCCGTCAGCCCGCGCGGCGTGACCTCGCGGCCCAGGCCGTAACGCTGGCTAGGCTGCTGCACCGGCTGATGCCGCGCGAGCCCGAGGTCCTCGGGCTGCTGGCGCTGATGCTGCTGCACGAGTCCCGGGCCGCCACCAGGTTCGACGGCTGGGGGCGGCTGGTGCGGCTCGTGGACCAGGACCGGACCAGGTGGAACCGGCCGCTGATCGCCGAGGCCACCGGCCTGCTCGACCGGGCGCTCGCGATGCGCGCCCCCGGGCCCTACCAGGTCCAGGCGGCCATCGCCGCGCTGCACGCGGAGGCGCCGGACTACGACCACACGGACTGGCGCCAGATCCGGCTGCTGTACGACCGGCTGCAGGCTCTGACGCCGTCGCCGGTGGTCCTGCTGAACCGGGCCGTCGCTACCCGCTATACCGAAGGTCCCGAGGCCGCGCTGGCCGAGATCACGCCGCTCGCGGCCGACCTGGACGGATACCGGCTCTTTCACGCGCTGCGGGCCGGCCTGCTGACCGGGCTCGGCCGCGACGACGAGGCCCGCGCGGCCAGCGAGCGGGCGCTCGCGCTGGCCGGCAACCCGGCCGAGCGCGAGCTGATCGCCCGCCGCCTGTCGTTCTGAGCCCCGTCACATCTCCACGACGGGCCGGACCTCGACGGTCATCCAGCCCCGGTCCACCCCGGGCCAGGTCTTGGCGATCTCCACGGCCTCCTCGATGGTGTCGGTCTCGAGCACGGAGTACCCGCCGAGCGCCTCCTTGGTCTCCATGAACGGGCCGTCGGTGACGGCGCTGGCCCGTACCGTCTTGGCCGTGGCCGGCGGAGCGAGCTGGTGCCCGCCCTCGGCCAGCTTGCCCGACCCGCCGCCGCCCTTCTCGTACCAGGCCCCGATCTCGGCGTACCACGCCTGGCCTTCGGCTTCGGACATGTTCCTGGCTGCCTCGGTGTCCAGCAGCAGGATGACGTACTTCACGGTTGCCTCCCATGCCTTCCCAAGGGAATGCCACGATGGCATCCCCGCACCGTTTCCACGAACGGGGCGGCGCCGTTTCCGACACGGCGCCTGTGAGAAGTTTCGCATCATGCAAGACCCGTTATGGTTGCTGCCCGTGCGCCTGCACCGACCCCCAGGAAGCCGCTCGCGCAGGCCCAGTAGGCCTGCACTCACAACCGGTATTGCATGACGCTCACGGTGCCTCAGGCAAAAGTTACGCATTAACCCGCGGCGCTCGATGGCTCGGCGTTCCGCCCGCTCGCGGTCAGCTGCGACTCCATGGTCAAGATGGCCTCGTAGCGCCGCCGGATGTCGGCCCGGTCGGCGGCCTCGGGCACCGACCGCTCGCTGGCCCGGTCGATCATGGCGGCCTGCTCGAGCAGCACCCGGCGCTGCCCGTCGGTGGTCGTCTCGGTCATGATCCTGGTCAGCGCCTCCAGCTCGCGGATCATCACCGCCGGCATGCCCATGCTGGACTGCCTGATCTTCTCGAACGAACGCTGTACCAGCCGGTCGTAGGCCGGCTCGGCCGTGATGACCCGGATGTAGCCCTGGGCATCGCGGTGCACCCGCGCCGGATGCCACCGCGTGACGATCTTGCACAGGTTCTCGCCGAGCCAGTCGATGCAGGTCAGCGCCGTGAACGTGTCGTTGACCGCGGCGGAAAGCGCCCGGATGGCGATCTCCACCAGCTGGTCGATGCCGAACGACACGTCCTGGGTCAGGGTCCGGTACGGGCCGATGATGTGCGCCCGGCCCAGCGCCTGACGGACCAGCGGCGCCGCCTCCGGCGGCCAGACCGTGGCGAACCTGTGCCCGGCCACGATGAAGTGGCCAGGCCGGTGCTCCAGGCTGATCACCGCGTCCGCCTTGGTCGCCAGCCGGACCAGGTTCTGGTGCTTGATGAACTGCAGGTACCCGCTGACTGGCGCGAGCAGCACGCCCCCACCCGCCTCGGCCCGGTTCAGCAGCTCGGCCGCCGACGGGCCGCTCTTGAGGTGGGGCTCATTCGTCCCGCTGCCCTGTTCGCGGATCGCCTCGGCCAGGTCCGCGGCAATGCTGGCGATCACCTGC
>JASHYW010000405.1 GCA_030042885.1 Streptosporangiaceae bacterium
GTAGACCGGTGCCGATCCGGTCCGTAGGTTACCACCACCGAGTCCCCCGTGTCCTCAGCGGCGGTCACCACCAGTCCGTTCGGTATATCGGTTATGTCTTTTAGTTTCTGCCCGCTGCCGGGATCTATGCATTCGGCGCACGCACAGTTGTCCCGCAGCCATACGGCTGGGAAACGCAGCAAGCGGTCGCCGACAGCCAGCTCAAGCGCTGGCGCCCCCTCAGTCAACCGTGCCTCCGCTGAACTTGGCTATACAAGTTTTCTGAGATGACTATACTGGCGACGGTGAGGCTCAGGCAAAGGATCGTGGTTGTCGGCGGGGGCGTGCTCGGCACCATGCACGCCGCGGCGGCACGGCGGCGCGGCTACGAGGTCGTGCATCTGGAGCGGGAGGCCGAGGCCCGCGGCGCGAGCGTCAGGAACTTCGGCCTGGTCTGGGTGAGCGGGCGAAGGGCGGGCGCCGAGCTCGACCTGGCGCTCCGCGCCCGCGAGCTGTGGGAAGAACTGGCCGCCCAGGTCCCCGGCCTCGGCTTCCGGGCCGCCGGCTCGCTCACCGTGGCCACGGACGACGCCGAGCTCCGCGTGCTCAAGGAGGCTGCCCAGCTGCCGGACGCGGACCGGCGCGTTTTCGAGCTGCTCGACCCTGGTGCCGTGCGGGCCGTCAACCCGGCCCTGCGCGGCGAGCTGGCGGGCGGCTTGCTGTGCCGCGGCGACGCGATCGTCGAGCCGCGGCAGGTGCTGCCCGCGCTGCGCGCCTACCTGGCCGGGGACGGGTACGAATGGCTGCCCGGGCGCGAGGCCGTGGAGATCGCACCCAACGCCGTGCGCGACCACACCGGCGCCTGGCACCAGTGTGATCTGGTGATCCTGTGCACCGGCGCCGCGTTCACCGCGGTGGTCGGCCGGTATCTCCAGTATCTCGCGCGCGACGGGGTACGCCGGGTGCGATTGCAGATGATGCAGACCGCGCCTGCGGCCGAACGGCTCACCACCGCGGTGGCCGACGGCGGCTCGCTGCGCTACTACCCGGCGTACGACCTGCCGGGACGGCACCTGCTGCCGCCCCAGGCACCGGTCGCGGAGCGAGCCCGCGCGCAGCTGCTGCTGGTGCAGCGGGCCGACGGCGGTCTGACCATCGGTGACACGCACGAATACGACGAGCCGTTCGCGTTCGATGTGGACGAGGACGCCTACGACCACCTGCGCGCCCGGGCCGAGGCGCTGCTCGGCACACCCATCCCGCGCGTCCAGCGCCGCTGGGCCGGCGTCTACAGCGAAGTAGACCCGTCCGTAGCCGGACATGCGCTGTACCACAGATCCGAGGTCGAGCCCGGCGTCGTCCTGGTCACCGGGCCCGGCGGGCGGGGCATGACCTGCGCCCCGGCCATAGCCGAGGAGACGTTCACATGACCCATATCACGGTCGCCTGCCTGGACATGGCCGGCACCACGGTCCGCGACGACGGCACGGTGATGGAGGCGTTCTCCGCTGCGATCGCGGTGCAGAACCTGCCCGTGCCCGCGTACAACCAGGCCATGAACTACGTGCGGTCGAGCATGGGCCAGTCCAAGATCGAGGTCTTCCGCCGGATTCTCGGCGACGAGCAGACCGCGCAGTGGGCCAACAAGAGGTTCGAGGACCACTACGCGGCGGCCGTCCGGGCCGGCGCGGTCGAGCCGATGCCCGGTGCCGAGGAGACGATCGCCCGGCTGCGCGAGGCCGGCGTCCGGGTGTGCCTGGCCACCGGCTTCTCCCCTGCCACCAGGGACGCCATCATCGACCGTCTCGGCTGGGGCGGCCTGATCGACCTGGCCCTGTCCCCCGCTGACGCGGGGCGCGGGCGGCCGTGGCCGGATCTGCCGCTGACCGCGCTGCTCAGGCTGCGGGGTGGTGCCGTCAGCGAGCTGGCGGTGGCCGGCGACACCGCCAGCGACGTCGAGTCGGGGCTGCGCGCGGGGGCCGCGATCGTGGCGGGCGTGCTGACCGGCGCCGACTCCCGCGCCCGCCTGGAGCGGGCCGGAGCGCCGCTCATCCTCGGCACCGTCGCGGAAATCGTTCCCTACGTCACTGGGTGACGGGCCGCCTCGGGGCGATCAGCACGGGCTCGGGCGGCAGCGTCACCGAGACCGACGCGCCGGGCACCAGGGCGGCTGCCTCGGTGCTCGGCTTGTTGATCTGCACGGTGATGTCGCCGGACAGCAGGACGCTGACCCGGGTCACCGACCCGAGGAACGTCTTGGTGGTCACGATGCCGTTGCCGTTCTCCGCGACCTTCATCATCAGCCCTTCCGGGCGCACCAGGGCGTCCACGGGGGTCTCGCCGGCGACCTCGCTCGCGCCCTGGCCCCGGACCGGCACCGTGCTACCGAGGACCTGCACCGTGTCGGCGCCCCGCAGCTCGCCGGGAATGCGGTTCATCACGCCGACGAACTCGGCCACGAACGCGGTGGCAGGGTCGTCGTACAGCACGTCAGGCGTGGCGATCTGCTCCAGCTTGCCCTGCCGCATGACCCCGACCCGGTCGGCCATCGACAGTGCTTCCTCCTGGTCGTGGGTGACGAACAAGGTGGTGGTGCCCAGCCGTTGCTGCAGGGTGCGGATCTGCTCGCGCAGCTGCAGGCGCACCTTGGCGTCCAGTGCGGACAGCGGCTCGTCAAGCAGCAGCACCCGGGGCTCGATGGCCAGCGCGCGAGCCAGCGCAACCCGCTGCTGCTGGCCGCCGGACAGCTGATGCGGGTACTGCCTGGCCTGCGGGGCCAGGCCCACCATGTCCAGCAGCTCACCGGCGCGCCGGTTCCGGTCGGCCGTACGCATCTTGCGCATCCGCAGCCCGAAGCCCACGTTGTCCAGCGCCGACATGTTCGGGAACAGACTGTAGCTCTGGAACACCATGCCCATGTCCCGCTTGGCCGCAGGCACCCCTGACACGTCCCTGCCGTCGACGCTGACCGAGCCGGAATCGGCGGACTCAAAGCCGGCCAGGATCCGCAGCGCGGTGGTCTTGCCGCAGCCTGACGGGCCGAGCAGGGCCACGAACTCTCCCGGTGCGACCTCCAGGGACAGGCCATCGAGCGCCCGCACGGCACTGAAGGAGCGAGTGAGATCCTGCATGACCACCGGGGCGCCCGCGCCCTGGCCGGCGGCGTGAATGACGCCGCCCCCGGTCTCGGTGCTCGCTGCCGTGTTCGTGGTCATTCCGGCTCTCCCGTGGTTTGCCTGGTCTCCCGGGGGGCGACGGTGAACAGGGCCACCTGGGCACCGCCGCGCTTGCGCGCGCTCCGGTCGCCGACGGTCACGATGATCATCAGCAGGATCCAGGTGACGAACAGCGCGAGCAGCGACGCGGCGACCGACACCGGCCCGCTGTTCTGCTCGAATTGCACGATCCATACCGGGAAGGTCACGAACAGGGCCAGGCTGGCCATGGTGAACTCGCCGAGCACCAGCGCGACCGTCAGGACGGTGGCGGACAGCATCGCGGTCCGGATGTTCGGCAGCACGACCCGCCACAGCGTGGTCGGCCAGCCCGCGCCGAGCGAGTTCGACGCCTCGACCATGGTCTTCAGGTCGAACGCGCGCAGGCCGGCATCCAGCGACCGGTACGCGAACGGCATGGCCAGGATGACGTACACCAGCGCGAGCAGGTTCGGCGTGCTCAGCAGGAACGAGGGCGACACCTTCAGCACGCCGATGATCAGCACGATGGGCGGGATGACGATCGGCAGGATCGTGATCCCCTCCATGGTGCGCCGCACCTGCGGCAGCCGCAGGTGCACGTAGACGGTGGTGGGCACCATGAGCACCAGGGTGAGGATCGTGGTGATCACGGCCAGGCGCAGCGACAGCCCGATCGCCGGGTAGAACCCTGACTGCTTGAAGATGTCGGGGAAGGCCTTCAGCCCGGCGAAGCGCAGCGCCGCGTACAGCGGGATCAGGAAGTAGGCGCCCGCGAGCAGGAAGATCACCCAGCGCCAGACCGGGAAGCTGCGCCAGCGCGGTGCGGGCCTGGCGGCCGGCACCGGGGTCTGCGTGCCGGCCTCGACATCGGCTAGCGTAGCCATCGCGCCGCCCTTCGCTGCATTACCGTATAGATGATCATGATGATCGCGATGATGACGACCATGATGACGCCCAGCGCGTAGCCGAGGTTCTCCTGGCCGGCCACGACGTTACCGTTCAGCAGCGCCCCGATCTGGATCGGCGTCAGCGCCACCGTGCCGCCGGTGAGCGCCTCGGCGGTGGCGTACGCGGAGAAGGCGCTGCCGAACAGCAGCAGCAGGCAGCCGAGGAACGACGGCAGCAGCACCGGGCCGCCCACGTAGCGCCAGTACTGCCAGGTGCCGGCGCCCATGTTCTGCGCCGCCTCGCGCCAGGCAGGCCGCAGGCCTTCCAGGGCGGGCAGGATGACCAGGACCATGAGCGGGACCTGGAAGTACATGTAG
>JASHYW010000406.1 GCA_030042885.1 Streptosporangiaceae bacterium
CTTAGGTCCCATCGATTGCCGGCCATCGCTGCTGGCCGGCCCGCTTGTCCCCGGACCCGCCCGCCAGCTCGGCCGGCGTCACCCCCCGGGGCAGCTCCAGCAAGGCCAGCGGGTTCCCTTGCGTCTCGGCCACAGTCTGGTCCCGGACCCGCGCGTCCAGCGGTCCGGTTAGCACCGAGTCCAGCAGCGCCCGCGCATGACCCGCGCGCAGCCCCTCCACCACCAGCTTCGGCAACCCGGCCAGTTCCTCAGCCGGAACCCGGGCCGCGAACACCGGGCCGACCGGCTCGGCCGCCAGCCGGCGCGCCACGAACCCCAGTGCCCGCCGAGGCACGATCCAGCCACTGCTCGTCGTCCAGCACGCACACCAGCGGCCGCTCCCCGGCCACCTCCGACAGCAACCCCAGCGCCGCCAGAGCGACCATGAACCGGTCCGGCGCCGGGCCCGCACTGAGGCCGAACGCGGTCCGCAGCGCCTCACGCTGCGGCACCGGCAGGCGCTCGAGGCGGTCCAGCATCGGGGCGCACAGCTGGTGCAGCCCGGCGAACGCCAGCTGCATCTCCGACTGCACGCCCGCCGCGCGGGCCACCCGGCATCCCCGCGCTTGCCCCGGCCAGGTAATCCAGCGGCGCGGTCTTGCCCACTCCCGGCTCGCCGCGCACCATCAGCACCCGGCTCTCACCTGCCCGGAACAGCCTCGATGAACCGGCCGAGCACGCTCAGCTCGGTACTCCGGCCCTTCAGCGGACCATTAAGTTGATCTTGGAACGGCCGGTCGCCGCTCCTTCCTCAGTCCATCCCACAAGCCCGCGGCGGCAAAGGCGACGTCGGCTGTCGTGACCTTGGCCGGTGCTATCGAGGAAGCTGGATCGGGACCATGACGCAGCCGTATGCCGTGACCTGAGGAGCCTTCGGTACCTGGGAGCGAACGACCACGACCATTCGCCGCTTGCCCCATAGACGCGCTCTGCCAGGCGCCGTGGGCTCTGGTGATAGAGCAGGCCAATGTCATGACAGTCGGCGCTTTCTTGGGCTTTGCCCGCCGGCGGAGTGGACTGGCATTGGGGGCGGTGGCCGGCCGCTTCATCTGGCACGGAGGGAATCACTTCATGGGCACGACCAAGGACGTCCGCGCCGGCCGGGCAGGACGTCCAGCCCGAAACGCGATCGAGGGAGGATCACCAGGATGGAGCTCAAGGAGAGACGGCAGATCGACGCGGCACGCCAGAATGCGGCCAAGGTCAAGGCGCATGTCCGGCCGTGGCGGTCCATCTTCGCCCTCGTCTTCGCGGTGATCGCGGCGACCATATCCCGTTCGGCTCGCACAGCCGCATCCAGCCCGGCTTTCTACCACACGGCTTTCCGGGCGCTTGGCCACACCGGGACCGAGGCCCTAGCCGACGCCGCGGCAGTGGCCTTCTGCTTGCTCGCGGCCCTGGCTACGGTCGGGCTCGCAGCCAAGGCCCGCGAGGCGCTGCAGCCGAGGATCGGTACCTCGCACGCCGCCGTGATCCGCTACGCCATCGTCCTGCTCGGCGGCCTGGCCACTATCCTCATCACCCTGCAGCTGTTCGACATCGCGGTCATGCAGCTCCTGGTCGGCGCCGGGTTCGCCACCGTGCTGGTCGGCATCGCCGCCCAGCAGAGCCTCTCCAACCTGTTCGCCGGCAACGTCCTGCTGCTCGCCCGTCCGGTCGACATCGGTGACCAGGTGCGGCTCAGGTCAGGCCCACTGGGCGGCCAGTTCCTCGGAACCGTGACCGAGATCGGCATCACCTACGTCCGGCTGGATACCCCCGACGGGCCGTTCCACCTGCCCAATTCCCAGGTTCTCGCGGCTGCGATAGCACCAGCAGGCAACAGCACCCCCGACGGGCCCGCGCCGACGGCGCTGCAGCCGCAGCGGCCGGTGACTTCGCAAGAATGACACCGGCCACCAGACCCGGTGAGGACCAAGCGTGCAGGGTCACGAAACTGGCTTGCACTCGTCCTCGATTACCTGTGGGCGGCGCGGGGGCCGTACATCGCGATCGGCCGGTACGGCGAAGAGGCATGGCACCGCCGCCAGCTCGCGGCACTGTGATGTCGGCCGGACCCGCGGGCGGAGGGCAGTATCACGGGCGGCGCGCCGTGCCTGCCCGGGTACCCACGGCATCAAGCGGGGAGTCCCGGAAAGGCCTTCCGGGCAAACACCGGGGACGCGCCCGCGGCCGTGTTCCTTTCCGCGGCCCGGGGCGCGTCCCCGCCAGAGCGAGAGGACCAGGGAATGGAAGACCTGTCACGCCCCCGGAACCCGGGCTGGTGGTTTCGAGCAGGGAGGCGGCGGCGGCACGAGTTCTAATGCCGGGGCGATGACCGCGCCCGGTGCCGATCCGTCCCCCGGCATCGGCGGCCCGGTAACCGATGAGCGCCGCCTGAATCACCGCGCAGGCGGCGAAGATGGTTTCCGCTGGGATGACATGCCCGGCCCCCGGGAGCCGTGGGGGCTGGATTAATGGCACCCGCCTGCATGCGCACGAGCCTGGCCGGAGTCAGGAACATGCCAATCAGTGCATAGACCCTGTCGCGTAAACGGCGCGAAGAACAACTCCACCGCCATATCTAGGACTCTTGCTCCTCGCAGTCCTAGATCGTTGCAGATCTGGCCGCCGCCTTCTTAGCTCTCGCCGCAAAATTAACTAGGTTTGTCCGGGACAGCTGTCTACGGTTGTGGTATGGGACAGCTTGTGATGGATGAGGACCGGTTCGCAGGGATGCTCGCTGAGGTGCGCCCGCACCTGAATGAGCTGCAGTGGCGTCTGCTGCTGGGGGCGCAGGCGCGGTCGCTGGGCCGGGGCGGGATCAAGCGGGTGGCGCACCTGGCCGGGGTTCATCCAGACACGGTGGGCCGCGGAGCGCGGGAGCTCGAGGGCGGTATCGAGCCGGATGCCGGGGTTCGCCGGGCCGGGGCGGGGCGGCCCCGGGCCGCAGAGGTGGATGAGGGCCTGGTGCCGGCCTTGCAGCGCCTGGTCGATCCGGCCACCCGCGGTGACCCGGAGTCGCCGCTGCGGTGGACGACCAAGTCGACGGAGAAGCTGGCTGGCGAGCTGACCTCGGCGGGCCATCCGGTGTCGGCTGACACGGTGGGGCGGCTGCTGAGGGAGGACGGTTACAGCCTGCAGGGCAACGCCAAGACGATCGAGGGGAAGCAGCACCCGGACCGCGATGGCCAGTTCCGGTTCATCAACGAGCTGGTGCGGGAGTTCCAGGCCGCCGGCGAGCCGGTGATCAGCGTGGACACCAAGAAAAAGGAGCTGGTGGGAAGCTACAGGAACGGCGGGAGGGAGTGGCACCCGCGCGGTGAGCCCGAGCGGGTGCAGGTGCACGACTTCAAAGGTGAGCTGGGCCGGGCCGTCCCCTACGGCGTGTATGACCTGACCGCCAACGCCGGCTGGGTGAACGTCGGCACCGACGCCGACACCGGGGCGTTCGCGGTGGAGTCGATCCGCCGCTGGTGGCACAAGATCGGCAAGACCGCCTATCCGCACGCCTCCAGGCTGCTCATCACCGCCGATGCGGGCGGCTCCAACGGCAGCCGGCTGCGGCTGTGGAAGGTGGAACTGGCCCGGCTGGCTGGAGAACTCGGCCTGGAGATCAGCGTGTGCCACTTCCCGCCAGGCACCTCGAAATGGAACCGGATCGAGCACCGGCTGTTCGCCCAGATCTCGATGAACTGGCGCGGCAGGCCGCTGACCAGCCACGAAGTCATCGTCGAGACGATCGCCGCGACCACCACGAAGACCGGGCTGACAGTCCAGGCCGCCCTGGACACCGGCACCTATGAAAAGGGCATCAAGATCTCCGACAAGGAGATGCAGGCCCTGGAGCAACGCTCGATCAGGCGTTACGACTTCCATGGAGAGTGGAACTACTGCATGCTTCCCACCCCACGGCCGACACGCCCGACACCGCCGAAGTAATTTCTCGGCGGCTCCTAAGTGGCGCTGCCCCACGGGCGGGTGCAAGCCCACGTTCGTGTAGCTCAGGTGATCGATGGCCACGGGCGGCAGATCACCGACCTGCTGCTTGGAGATATTGAGCCGGATACCGATATCGACCCTAGTCACCGCACTGATCGGGATAGCAACCTCCTTCCGGCCCCACAGGTGCCCCTCCTGAAGCAGCACGTGAGTCACGTGGTGGTTCCGGGGGTCGATGACAAGCCCTTCCACCAGCCCGATCTCGCCGTCGGTGGCATGGACGCGATCGCCGTGGCGCACCTCAACCTCGCCCAGAGGCACCGAGTCGTAGGTGACGGTCCGCATGGCATGCCCCCGGCCGGGACCAGCGCTGCTGTCCAGGCCCGTGTCATCCCCGGTGATCAAGCCGTAGTACCGCCAGCTCAGCACCTGTTCCGAGCCGTACCCCATGAATCCCGGCTGCCCGCTGGCTGGCCGGAAATGCATCTCCTCGGCAGGATCGAGCTTCTCGAACTCCGCCTTGGTGCAGTGCAGCCGGATCGCGCCCGGCGCAGTGTCGACAAGATCAACAGGAACAAGCCGCCCCTGCCCATGCTCATGCTTGGGTTCGATCACCAGATGGGTAAGCGCCCGGGCGACCGGGTCAACGACCACACGGCACAACTTGCCGCAGGCTCCATCGGTACAGCTCGCATCGTCCCCGATCGTGAACGGCGTCGTCTCTTCCATAGCCGACCTCCTCGTTCCCTGACGTTCATCGCTCGCTCTCCTGCTATGCGCCCAGGTCGGCTATCGCTGCCGTCTGCCTGTGCCGCTGATACGCCGTGATGCCGTTGTAGATGACGGCCATGGCGACCTCCAGAACAAGCCGGGAGTCCGTCAGGGGAATCTCCCTCTACGGGATCTCCCTTAGTTCTTGGCGTCAGCGTGCTCACGTGGTGGGCCGCCGGTAGAGGCCCAGGTCCTGGGTGCTAGTGACCAGTGACCTCTTCGTCCCGAAGCCAGGTAACGGTACGGGTTCATGTTCTTGTAGACGCCGGTGAGGGCGATGGGCTCGACCTCCAGGCCAGTTTCCTCGCGGACTTCGCGGCGCAGGCCGTCGTAGATGGTCTCGCCGGGTTCCAGGACGCCGCCAGGCGGCTCCCAGCGTTGGTTGTCGCGGCGCTGGATCAGCAGCGCCCGGCCGTGGTCGTCGGTGATGACTCCGGCCACGCTGACCGAGTGGCGGGCGTCGGCGCTGTTCATGGGGCCAGCAGAGAGCGTAGGGCCTAGAACTGATACCGCCACTATCAGCTTGGGAATCTGTGCGGTTCGGGCTTCTGTATGACCTGACCTGCAAGGGGGGCTGTCCGTGAGTGACCGTCAAAGACCTCTTTTCACCGCGGCTAATGGCCCGCTAATGGCCCGTCGCTCATCGTTTG
>JASHYW010000407.1 GCA_030042885.1 Streptosporangiaceae bacterium
GCCACGCTGCAGCACGCCGCGCCCGGCCGCCAGTTCTCCGGCACGGTGTACGTCGCCACCCCGCAGCTGCTGGCCGCCTTCGGGATCAAGGCCTCCCAGGTCAGTCCCGATGCCGATATCCTCAGTAGCCGGCCGGGCCTGTCCGGGATCTCGGACATGCAGCTCACCTACGGAACCTACAACGGCCCCAGCGGCCCGCCCGGCGGCAACGGGCCCAACGGACAGAACCAGTGGCCCTGCCCGGCCCACGAGTGCCTGGCCAACCCGGTGATCGAGCAGGTGAGCGCCCTTCCGGCCGGCACGTCGGCCCCCAACACGGTGATCACCGAGCACGCCGTCCAAACGCTCGGCCTGCAGGGCAGCGTCTCGGTCACCGGCTGGCTCATCGTGACCCCGCATAACCTGACCGCGGCGCAGATCACCAACGCCAGGCTGACCGCGGCGGCCAAGGGCATGACCGTGGAGACCAGGAACAGCATCCCGGGCGTGCAGGTGATCTTCACCTGGGCCACCGTGTTCGGCGTCGTCCTGGCCCTGGGCATCGTGGCCATGTCCGTCGGCCTGATCCGCAGCGAGGCCGCCAGCGACCTGCGCACCCTGACCGCCACCGGCGCGGACAGCTGGACCCGCCGCACGCTCACCGCGGTCACCGCCGGGGCCCTGGCCCTGGCCGGCGCCGTGCTCGGCACGGCCGTGGCCTACCTCGCCTCCGTCGCCTACTCCTTCGACAACAGGCTCGATGGCCTCGGGTCGCTGACCAACGTCCCGGTCATGTACCTGGTCATCATCCTGGCCGGCCTGCCGCTCGTCGCCGCGGCCGCCGGCTGGCTGCTGGCCGGGCGCGAGCCGCCGGCCGTGGCGAGGCAGCCAATGGAGTAAGGCACCGAACCGGACGTGCGGGCGGGAACAACGGGGGCGTTCCCGCCCGCCGCGCGCTCGGCGGGGCGGAGGCGGGCACCATGGTCCGTTCGGGGAAACAGCTGTGCCGTTACTGGCGCAGTGTCCTGTTGAAAGTTCGCGTTATGCAAGAACCTGCTGTGGTTGCTGGCCGTGCCACCCGTACCGGCCGCTCGCGCAGGCCCAGAAGGCCTGAACTCGCGAGCCGGTCTTGCCTAACGCTCGCAGGCCCGGGCCGGCGTGCCGGCCCTTGTCCTTGCGCTCCAGGATCTCGGCCGCGCCGCGGACCACGCACCGCAGCGGGTCCTCGACCACCACCGCGCCGATCCCGGCCGCGGTCTCGATCCGCCCGGCCAGGCCGGGCAGCAGCGCGCCCCCGCCGGCCAGCCGGATCTTGCCCCGGACGACATCCTCGGCCAGGCCCGCCGGGATGGCCGACAGCATCTCGTGCACCGTCGCGGCGATCGCCGCCACGATCGGCTCGAGCGCGGCGGCGACCAGCCCGCCCGGCACGTACTCCGTCCGCGGGGCGCGGTGCGCGACGTCCAGGCCCACGGCCTCGGCCCAGCCTTCGGCCCCGCCGGTCACGCCGAGCGTCATCTTGAGCTGGCGGGCGGCCCGCTGGCTGATGATCAGGCCGAGCTCGGTCCGCGCGGCCTGCAGAATCGCCTCGTCCATGGCGTTGCCCGCCTTGCGCAGCGACATGGCCCGGACCACGCGCCAGCCCGCCACCGCCGCGACCTCGGTGGTCCCGCCGCCGATGTCGACCACGAAGCCGCCCGCCCCGCCGGTCAGGTCGAACCCGGCCCCGGCCGCCGCGGCCACCGGCTCGTCGATCAGCCGCACGTGGTACCGCGGGCGCCGGATGCCCAGCGCGGCGACGACGGACCGGCGCTCCACCGGCGTGGCCCCGCTGGGCACGCACACCAGGGCGTCGGGCCGCAGCGGGCCGACCCAGCGGCGGCTCCGGCGCAAGAACGCGTGCAGCATGGCGACGGCCGCGTCCAGGTCGGCGATGACCCCGTCGCGCAGCGGGTGGATCACCTCGATGTCCTGGGGCTCCTTGTCCGCCAGGGCGTCCGCCCCCTCGCCCACCGCGGCCACCTTGCCCACGGCGGTGTCGATGGCGATCGCGGAAGGCTCTTCGAGCACGATGCCGCGTCCCGCGACCCAGACGAGCGTATTGACCGTGCCGAGATCGATGGCCACGCTACTCCGGAAGCGCATGTTGCTCCCCTCTGCCCAACGTGACGCCCGTCGACCCCAGTATGCCGAACTGGCCCGCCCCGCCAACGTGACGGTCGACTAGCGTACAGCGGGTATGCCGCGCCGGCGAGCCGGCCGAGCCCCGCTGTTGGATTCGTAGGCTATTGATCCGATTATGTAGGTTGTGGTCGGCTGGGGTTCGGCGGGGCCGGCGGAGGGAGCGTCTATGCGGGTGGCGAGGCTGGCAGCGGTGGCGGTCGGCGTGTGCGGCCTGGTCGCCGCGTCCGCCGGGTTCGGTTCCTGGCCCACGCTGGGGTGGGGGTCGCGGTCCGGGACCGAGCCATCCGGATCGGCGTCGGCGCTGGCCGATGTGATCGTCCAGCCCGGCGTGATCCATGTCGGCCGCGCGCAGGGCAGCCCGCCCACCACGGCCGACTGTGAGCAAGCCTACAAGGTCGCATGCTTCGACCCGGCCCAGATCCGGCAGGCGTATCACCTCCCGCCGCTGTACGCCCGCGGCGTGACCGGCCAGGGCGCCACGATCGTCATCGTCGACTCCTTCGGCTCGCCGGCCATCAGGAACGACCTGGGCGTGTTCGACAAGGCCTTCGGCCTGCCGGCCCCGCCAGCATTCCACATCATCCAGCCCGCGGGCCGGGTCCCGCCGTATGACCCGGCCAACTCCGACATGGTCGGCTGGGCGGGCGAGACCACGCTGGACGTGGAGTGGGCGCACGCGGTCGCGCCGGGCGCGAACCTGCTGCTGGTGGAGACCCCGGTGTCGGAGAGCGAGGGCGTGCAGGGCTTCCCGCAGATCGTCACGGCCGAGCAGTACGTGCTCCGGCACCACCTGGGCGACGTGATCAGCCAGAGCTTCAGCGCCACCGAGCAGACCTTCCCCAGCCTCGCGTCGGTCGACGCGCTGCGCGGCGCCTACCAGCAGGCCGCCAGGGACGGCGTCACGGTGCTGGCCGCCTCGGGCGACTCGGGCGCCGCCGACGTCAGGCTCGACCAGACCACCTACTACCGGTTCCCCGTGACCTCGTGGCCGGACAGCGACCCGCTGGTGACCGGGGTCGGCGGAACCCAGCTGCACGTCGGCTCGGGCGGCGACCCCGCCGCGCCCACCGTGTGGAACGACACTTACAACACCGCGGCCAACGAGTTCGCCGACGGCAACCCGGGCCCGAACCCGCTGGCCGGCGGGGGCGGCCTGTCCGTCCTGTTCAGCCGTCCGTCCTACCAGGACGGCGTGCGGAACGTGGTCGGCTCTCACCGTGGCGTGCCGGACGTCTCGATGAGCGCCGCCTGCAACGGGTCGGTGGACACCTACCAGAGCTTCGGCGGCGCGTCGCCCGGCTGGTTCCCGTCCTGCGGGACCAGCGAAGCCACCCCGCTGTTCGCGGGCATCGTGGCCCTGGCCGACCAGGTGGCGGGTCATTCCCTCGGACTGATCAACCCCGCCCTGTACCAGCTGTCGGCGGAGCGGGCGCCCGGCATCGTGGACGTGACCTCGGGCAACAACACGGTGTCGTTCAGTCAGGGCGGGCATGTGCACACGGTGCCCGGCTTCAGCGCCCGGCCCGGCTATGACCTGGCCTCGGGCGTGGGCACCATCGACGCCCAGTACTTCGTCCCCGAACTTGCCCGCCTGGCCGGTCACTGAGACGAGCACCTCGGCCGGTGGCGAGCGGGAATCTGCAGCGGGCCTTCAGCTCTTTATCAGGTTGGTGGTGCTCACTGGAGATAAACGATCCGGACGCCCGACCTAAGGCGTGATTCAGATGCAGGACTACAGCGGGTACGGCCAGTCGCCCGACTACGGGACCATGCCGATGCCTCCCATGCCGCCGAGGCCGCCCCGGCGCCGCATCGGCCTGCTGAGCTACCTGGCCGTGGCGGTGGCGGCCGGGGCCTTGGGCGCCGGCTCGGTGGTGGCCCTGTACCACCCGGCGTCCAGCAGTAGCTCGGCGGCGCCACAGCCCAGCAGCAGCGCGCCCGCCCCCGTGATACCCACGCCCAGCAGCGGCGGCTCAGGTACCAGCTCCAGCGAGCAGGCGATCCTGGCCAAGGTCCAGCCCGGGCTGGTGATCATCGACACCACGCTGCAGTACAACAGCGAGCAGGCCGCGGGCACCGGCATGGTGATCAGCTCCGGCGGCCTGGTGGTGACCAACAACCACGTTATCGAGGGCTCCACATCCATCAGGGCCACCGACATCGGGAACGGCCAGACCTACACCGCGAAGGTCCTCGGCTATGACGTGACCGGAGACATCGCGCTGCTGCAGCTGCAGAACGCGTCCGGGCTGCGCGCTGTCCCGCTCGGCAACTCGGCCACGGTCAAGACCGGCGACTCGGTGGTGGCCATGGGCAACGCCGAGGGGCAGAACACCATCGTCCCGGTGACCGGTCAGGTGACGGGGCTGAACCAGACCATCACCGCGGGCGACCAGGGCGGCACGATCACCTCCGAGACCCTGCACGGGATGATCGAGACGAACGCGGCCATCGTCTCCGGCGACTCCGGCGGCCCGCTGGCGAACTCCGCGGGCCAGGTTATCGGCATGGACACCGCGGGCAATGACGTGAGCTTCCCGGGCCAGCAGTCCGCATCCGGCTTCGCCATCCCGATCGGCACCGCGCT
>JASHYW010000408.1 GCA_030042885.1 Streptosporangiaceae bacterium
GAGAACCTGGTCACGGTGGCGGGCCGCTGCCGGGGCAGCCGCCTGCGGACCGGCCGCTGCTCGTGCGGCGGGCTCGCCTCAGCCTTGGCTTCCACCTCGGCCCGCTTCTTCTTCGCGTCGGAAAGCGGCTGGCCGACCTTGCAGTTGTCGCGGTAGACGGCCAGCGCCTTCAGGCCGAGCTTCCAGCCTTCGAAGTAGATCTGCTCGATGTCCTCGACGGTCGCGCTTTCCGGCAGGTTGACAGTCTTGGAGATCGACCCGGAAAGCAGGGGCTGGACGGCGGCCATCATCCTGACGTGGCCCATCGGGCTGATCGCGCGCTCACCCATCGCGCAGTCGAACACCTCGTAGTGCTCGGGGCGCAGGCCGGGGGCGTTCACCACGTGGCCGTGCTCGGCGATGTACCCGGTGATCGCCTCGACCTGCTCGTGCGGGTAGCCGAGGTTCTTCAGCGCCCGTGGCACGGTCTGGTTGACGATCTGCATTGAGCCGCCGCCGACGAGCTTCTTGAACTTGACCAGGGCCAGGTCGGGCTCGATACCCGTGGTGTCACAGTCCATCATGAGGCCGATGGTGTTATGGCTCACCATGCCGTTCGCGACGTAGGTGACGTTCTCCGGCACCGACAGGTCGTAGGTGGGCTGGACGCCGCCGTCGTCGTTGACCTCCACCCGCTCGAAGAGGTAGCCGAGAGCCGCGGCCACCCTGTCGTCGTGGGTCTCCTCGAAGATGCGGCTAGCGAGCATGCGCGGAACCCCGCCGTAGTTGCGAAGTGACAGCATCACAGCGTTGTGGGCTGGGTGAGAAACCGGGACGAGCTCGGTCCATACATCGCGCGGCAGGAATACATGGTCCTTCCTCGCCGACCGTTCCGGTTCCAGCTCGGCGACTAGGTGGTCCTTTCGCTGACCGATGAAGCCGATGAGCTGGCTGAAGTTGAGTGCGTGGTCCACGTTGCGGAGTCTCACCTGGAAGATGGGGCCTCCCCAGCCGCTGACCGTTTTCCGGGTGGTGGTCGCCAGCCCTTGGGTCAGAAGCAGGGTGCGAACCTCTGCGGCGAACGACTCATGAGCAGTCGAGATGCTCGGCACGCCGTCAAGGACAGTGCCATCCGCCTCAAACAGGCCGCGCAGGAACGCGCCGTAGACTACCGGGTCATTAGCCTCCAGGATCGCCGACGGGATCCTCGGAACCCAGCCCTTACCACTGTGATCGGTGTTCGGCAGCCCCTTCACGAATCCCGCCGCCTGCCACCAGCGCGCCAACCGGACGGACGAAAGGGTCAGTTCCTGGTACCCCTCCTGCGGAGTGACGACAGGTTCAAGCCCGAAGAGGTCCTTGGCCAAGACGCCTAGGTGTTCCACGACATCCAGGTCGGTATTGGCGACGCACAGCCTGATTCCCTTCGCGTGCAAACTGCCGTCGCCCATGAAGTAACCCACGAGCTCGGCTAGCTCGGAGGTAACGGCATCCGGAACATGTACGTACCGGTCCCCGGCGTAGTATGCGTGGTCGAGGACGGGGAGCGGGACCCGGCGCGGTTCGCCGACCAGAGTGCGCATCTGCAGAGGCAGGACGTCTCGCGGAGCGATGTCGGCCAGCCGCTTCCATTCCCAGGCACCTGTGATCGGGTTCACGACCTTGACGCGGTGAGCGAGGGTTCCCTGGATCGTGTAGCCGCCCTCGGTGCGGATGCGCCGCGTCGGCTCCTCGCCATTGATGAAGAACTTCGTGGCCTGACGGGGGCCTTCATCGGTGGAAACGGTGAGGTCTAGATCTTGCCAGCGGTCGCCATATACATCACCGATCTCGCCGAGTCTTGCGAGCCCTCGATCTGTAGTGACGAAAGTGTCAGCGGTCAGGCATCCAGTCGGCGCTAGCAGGCTGGCCTGGGCGTTCCGGTAGCCGTTGGCCTCGCCGAGCTTGATGCATTCCTGCCAGGTCTGGTTGGCCAGGTCGAGGATCTGGCGGTCCATGGCGCCGACGGGGCGGATGCTCTCGCTGGCATCGGCGTGCTTGCGGATGACGCGCTTGTGCGGCTTGGCGTTGCGCGCGTAGCCGTCATAGGGGCCGACGACCGCGGCTAGTTCGGCCGATGTCTTGTAGGCGGTGCCGGTCATCAGCGAGGTGATCGCGGCGGCGATGGCCCGGCCGCCTTCGGAGTCGTAGGCGTGGCCGGTGGCCATCAGCAGCGCGCCCAGGTTGGCGTAGCCAATGCCCAGCTGACGATAGGCGCGAGTGATGGTGGCGATCTTCGGTGTGGGGAAGTCCGCGAACGTGATGGAGATGTCCATCGCGGTGATGATCAGCTCGGTCATCTTCGCGAACCGCTCACCATCGAAGGTGTCGTCATCGCGGAGGAACTTGAGCAGGTTGATGCTGGCGAGGTTGCAGGAGGAATTGTCAAGGCTCAGATATTCCGAGCAGGGGTTACTGGCGGTGATACGTCCCGATTCGGGGTTGGTGTGCCAGTCGTTGATCGTGTCGTCGTACTGGATGCCGGGGTCGGCGCACTCCCACGCGGCCTGCGCCACGCTCCGCAGCAGCTTCCTGGCGTCGACCCGCTCGACCATCTCGCCGGTGCGGCGGGCCAGCAGGTCGAAGTCCTTGCCTTCCTCAACGGCGCGCATGAACTCGTCCGAGACGCGGACCGAGTTGTTGGCGTTCTGGTACTGGACGCTGACGATGTCCGCGCCGCCGAGGTCCATATCGAACCCGGCGTCGCGGAGCACGCGGATCTTCTCTTCCTCGCGGGCCTTGGTCTGGATGAACTCGGCCACGTCGGGGTGGTCCACGTCGAGCACGACCATCTTGGCCGCACGCCGGGTGGCGCCGCCGGACTTGATCGTGCCCGCGGAGGCGTCGGCGCCGCGCATGAAGGAGACCGGGCCGCTCGCGGTGCCGCCGGAGGATAGCAACTCCTTGCTGGACCGGATCCTGGACAGGTTGACGCCTGCGCCGGACCCGCCCTTGAAGATCAGGCCCTCCTCCCGGTACCACTCCAGGATGGAGTCCATCGTGTCGTCCACGGCAAGGATGAAACAGTTGTGGACGCGCAGGTTACCGGACAGGTACTCACCGCTCTCGGTCTGGATGTCGTAGACCTCCATGAGGCCCAGATCCTCGATCCGGTCGATCTCCAGGCGCTTTGTCTCACCTGCCGGGAGTCCTGGAAGGTCAAAGCTCCGCTCGAGCTTCGCCGCCTTGACCGGGTCGATGAAGCCGATCATGTCCGCGAAAGCGCGCCTGTCACCGGCTGACTGGATGCGCAGGGTCCAGCATCCGTGACGGTCCGCGCGGGCATCTGCCTTGAAACCTACCCGCGAGT
>JASHYW010000409.1 GCA_030042885.1 Streptosporangiaceae bacterium
GCGCAGCGCCGGGAGATCACCGAGGCGGTCCGCCTGGCCGACCTGTGGCTGGACGAAACCGCCGCGTTCCCCTCCGGAGTCCGCAAGATCGAGGCCTGGAGCCGGTCGGAGTGGCTCGAGGCCACCTTCCCGGTCTGGGCCAAGCTCTGCGATCCCATCGCGGCCAAGGGCGTCGAGGCGATGAGCGGCATGCTCAGCACCGACCCGGCGCAGCTCGGCGAGGATGTCCCTGAGGAGATCCGCCAGGCCCTCGGGGCCCTCGGCGGCCCGGGCGGGATGGCGGGACTGGGCGCGATGCTGCGGCAGATCGGCGGGGCCATGATCGGCAGCCAGACCGGGACGGCGGTCGGCGAGCTCGCGCGCGAGGTGGTCGGCTCGTCGGACATCGGGCTGCCGCTCGGCCCGGAAGGGGTGGCCGCGTTGCTGCCGGCGGGCGTGGCCCAGTTCGGGCAGGGGCTGTCCGTCGACCCCGGGGAGGTCCGGCTGTTCCTCGCGCTGCGAGAGGCTGCCCACCAGCGGCTGTTCGCGCACGTCCCGTGGCTGCGCGGGCATCTGCTCGGCGCGGTCGAGCAGTACGCCAGCGGCATCACCGTGGACATGACGCGGCTGCAGGAGGCGATCCCCGACGTCGACCTCACCAACCCGGAGGCGCTGCGCGAGGCGCTGGCGGGCGAGGGCCTGTTCCGGCCGGAGGACACGCCCGCGCAGAAGGCCGCCCTGGTCCGGCTGGAAACGGCGCTGGCGCTGGTCGAAGGGTGGGTCGCGACGGTGGTCAGCGCCGCGGCCCGGGACCGGCTGACGCATGCAGAGGCCCTCGCCGAGGCGATCAGGAGGCGCCGGGCCACCGGCGGCCCGGCCGAGCTCACGTTCGCGACTTTGGTCGGGCTCGAACTGCGCCCGCGCAGGCTGCGCGAGGCGGCGGCCATCTGGCAGGGCCTCACCGACGCCCGCGGCATCGACGGCCGGGATGCCCTGTGGGCCCATCCCGACCTGCTGCCCACCCCCGACGACCTGGAAAGCCCCGACGCCTTCGTGCACGGCCAGCCCGAGCTGGACATCTCGGACCTGGAAGATGGCGGCGATCTTCCGGGTGCGTGAGGTAAGTTTGGTGGCCACACAGGACGCCAGAGCTACCTAATCATGGAATGGCTGGGGGGAATTGCCGGCCCGCCTGCCGTGACGCCCACGCGGATGAAGTCCGGGTCCGCGCCGCGGGCGCATGATGACCAGCCGCGCAGGGCAGGAGCAGGGCATGGACGAACCAGAGCCCACCGATGTGGTCGTGATCGGCCTGGGCCCCGGCGGGGAGTACGCGGCCGGCGCTCTCGCCGAGGCCGGGCTGCACGTGACCGGCGTCGAAGACCGGCTGGTCGGCGGCGAATGCCCTTACTACGGGTGCGTCCCGTCCAAGATGGTGGGGGTCGCCGCGGTGGGGCTGGACGAGAAGGCCCGGTCCATACCCACGGACGGCTGGATGCGCGCGGCGGACGGCGTGTGGGCCATCGGCGACGTGACCGGCAAGGGCGCGTTCACCCACATGTCCATGTACCAGGCGGACATCGCGGTCCGCGACATCCTCGGCTCCGGCGGGGAGCCCGCCGACTGCCGCGCGGTCCCCAGGGTCACCTTCACCGACCCGGAGATCGGCAGCGTCGGCCTGACCGAGGAGCAGGCCCGGGCGGCGGGCCTGCGGGTGCGGACCGGCGTGACCCAGCTGCCTTACTCCGCGCGGGGCTGGATCCACAAGGCGGGCAACGACGGGTTCATCAAGGTCATCGAGGATGCCGACCGGTCGGTGCTGGTCGGCGCCACCTCGGCCGGCCCGTGCGGAGGCGAGGTGCTGAGCGCCCTGCAGGTGGCCGTCCGGGCCGAGGTGCCGGTGGCCACCCTGCGCAACATGCCGTATGCCTACCCGACCTTCCACCGCGCCATCGAGGACGCGCTGCGGAATCTCGGGTCGTCATGAGCCGCCGCCCGGCCGTCGTGGCCTTCGACGTGATCGAGACGCTGATGTCGCTCGAGCCGCTGCGCGGCAGGCTCACCGAGATCGGCCAGCCGCCGCATCTGCTCGAAGCCTGGTACACCCGCACCCTGCGAGACGGCATGGCGCTGTCCGCGACCGGGGACTACGCGGCCTTCACCGATGTCGCCGAGGCCGCGCTCCGGGGGCTCACCAATTACTCGGTCAGCGACGAGCAGGTGGCGCAGGTTATGGCGGGCTTTGACGACCTGCCCGCCTTCGGTGACGCGCTGCCCGCGATCACCAGCCTGACCGGGGCCGGCCTGCGGGTGACCTGCCTGACGAACGGATCCGCGTCTTTGACCTCCTCGTTCGTGAACCGCGCCGGGCTCGGTGCGGCGGTGGAGCGGGTGATCTCGGTCGGCGAGGTGTACCGGTGGAAGCCCGCCAGGGTGGTCTACCTGTACGCCGCGGAGGTCATGAACGTCCCGCCCGAGCGGATGGCGCTGGTCGCCGCGCACGACTGGGACTGCCATGGCGCCAAGCGGGCTGGGCTGATCACCGGCTGGGTGAGCCGCAAGTCCGGCGGCTACGGCGCGCACTTCGCCCCGCCCGACGTTGTGGGCGAGGACCTGACCGAGGTCGCGGCCAAGCTGCTCGCCCTGGGCGCAGATTCGCCGGGATGACGCGCTGCCCGGCTGCTGCCGGTGCCGGGACCGCCGCCGCGGCCGGCCGGTTCCCGGCTGGCCGTTGCTGCAAGCTGGCTGCAAGGTGCGGCGTGAACGATGATGGCGACCCACTACGACAGGAGGCCGCCATGCCAGGTTCACCGGCGATCGAGAAGTTCCTGACCGCGATCCAGACCGCCACCATCGCTGACTGCGACGCATGGAGCGCCGATGCCACGCTGGACGCGACGGTCCCGAACTGGCGGCTGCACGCTTCGGGCCCGGACGCGATCCGCGCCGAGTACACGAAGTGGTTCGCCGACCCGGCCAGGTGCGGCGAGCTGCGCCGGTGCCCGTTGAAGGAGGATGGGGAGGCGGGCGGGGGGCCGGGCGAAGTGCTGGAGTACACGCTCAGCTGGACCGAGAACGGCGTGCCGCATGCCGCCCACCACATGCACCTGCTCAGGGTGCAGGATGGTTACATCGTCGCCGACACCGTGTTCTGCGGGGCGCGGTGGCCGGCGTCTCTGCTCGCGGAGATGGAGGCCGCGGATGCCTGATGGCCTGGCACCCGCCCACCTCCCCTTCCCGCCTCATCTGTTCGCCAGCGTCGCCGAGCTCATCGCGGGCGCGACCGAGCGGACGGGGCTGGCGGAGGTGCCAGGGAAATCCGGGGCCCGGCTGGAGCGGCTGGTGATCGACGGCCAGCCGTACGTGCTCAAGCACCTCGACCTGGCCGAGGACTGGACCATGCGGGCCTCCGGCTGCCTGCGGGGCGCGCCGTTGCTGGCCTGGGAACGGGGAATCCTGGCCCGGCTGCCCGCGTGCTTCAACCAGCCGATCGTGGGGGTCGCCCCGGAAGCCGGCCACGGCCAGTCCCCCTCGGGCGGATGCGCCCTGCTGATGCGGGATGTGTCGTCGTGGCTGGTCCCGGTGACCGACGAGCCGATCGGCCTGGACCAGCACATGCGCTTCCTGCGGCACATGGCCGCGATGCACGCCGCGTTCTGGGAATGCGGCGCCGAGTGTGAGGTCGTCCCGGTCATGCACCGCTACCTGGAGCTGTCCCCGTGGCTGGCGAACGCGGAGGCCTCCGTCGGCTCTGCGCACCTGGTGCCCCGGCTGGTCGGCGAGGGCTGGCCCCGGCTGGCCGAGGTGGCACCGGCCGCGGCCGCGATCGTCACCCCGCTGGCCCACGACCCGGGCCCGCTGGTGGAGGCCCTGGACGCCACCCCGCACACGTTCGTGCACAGCAACTGGAAACTGGACAACCTGGGTACCGACGACCGGGGCCGCACGGTCGTGCTCGACTGGGAGCAGCCGGGGCGCGGCGCGGCGCTGTCCGATCTGGCCTGGTACCTGGCGATCAACTGCCGCCGCCTGCCGCAGCGCAAGGAGGACGCGATCGCCGCCTACCGGCGGGCGCTGGAAGAGTGCGGCATCGGCACCGAGCCCTGGTGGGACCGCCAGCTCGCGCTGTGCCTGCTCGGCGCGCTGGTCCAGTTCGGCTGGGAGAAGGCCCTGGGCGGGTACGACGAGGAGCTCGCATGGTGGGAGTCGCAGGCGGTCAGGGCCGCGCCTCTCCTGGGATGAGCGCGCCGCAGGCGCCGGGCCCAGCGCCGCGAGGACCCGAAGGGCCGCAGCGGTGCCCCGGTACCGAGGACCCGCCTTCCGCGACGCCTTCTGGCGCGCCTCCGGCACGACCAAGCGAAGCGCCCGCGAAGAAGGCCAGCAAACTGAGCGCGCACGAGCGGGCGGCCTACGAGGAGGCCGCGCCGCTGTGGGCCGGGGGCCCCGAGCGGCTCTACGCGAGCCTGGCCCGCGCGCTGCTGGCCTGCGCCGTCGATGCGCTGGCGGGCGGCGGGCTGGCGGGCGGCGGGCTGGCGGGCCTACGGGTGCTGGACCCTGGGCGCGGGGACCG
>JASHYW010000410.1 GCA_030042885.1 Streptosporangiaceae bacterium
ACGAGATCGTCGGCCGGGTGGACCTCCTCGACGCGGCGCTGGCCGTGGAGCACTGGAAAGCCTCAGGGCTGGACCTGTCGCCGGTGCTGTACGCGCCGCCGCTGCCCGCGGGTGCCGCGACGCGCTGCGTCACCACCCAGGACCACGGGCTGGACAAGGCGCTGGACAACACGCTCATCCAGCTAGCCGAGGGGGCCGTCGAGGAAGGCCGGCCGGTCCGGCTCGAGCTGCCGATCAGGAACGTGAACCGGACCGTGGGCACCATGCTCGGCTACGAGGTGACCAGGCGCTGGGGAGGCGAGGGGCTGCCCGAGGGCACCATCGACATCTCGTTCAGCGGGTCGGCCGGGCAGTCGTTCGGGGCGTTCCTGCCGCGTGGCATCACCCTGCGGCTGGACGGCGACGCTAACGACTACCTGGGCAAGGGCCTGTCCGGCGGCCGGATCGTGGTCCGTCCTCCCGCCGCCGCCCCGTTCGCCGCCGAGGAGCAGGTCATTGCGGGCAACGTGATCGGCTACGGCGCCACCGGCGGGGAGATCTTCCTCCGCGGCCTGGTGGGCGAGCGATTCTGCGTGCGGAACTCCGGCGCGCTGGCGGTCGCCGAGGGAACCGGCGACCACGGCTGCGAGTACATGACCGGCGGCCGGGTGGTCATCCTCGGCCCGGTCGGCCGCAACTTCGCGGCCGGCATGTCCGGCGGCATCACCTACGTGCTGGACCTGCCGGAGATCCGGGTGAACATGGAGATGGTCGACCTGGATCCGCTGGACGAGGCCGACATCAAGTTCCTGCGCGACGTGGTGGAGCGCCACCACGAACTGACCGGCTCAGCCGTCGCGGCTCGGCTGCTGGCCGATTGGGATCCCGGCCGGTTCACCAAGGTCATGCCAAAGGACTATAAGCGGGTGCTGTCCGCCGCCTGGCAGGCCGAGCGCGAGGGCCGTGACGTCAACGAGGCCGTCATGGCCGCGGCTCACGGGTAAGGGGCGGTCATGGCTGACCCGAAGGGCTTCTTGTCCACGCCGCGGGAGAACCCGGCCCGGCGTCCTGTCGAGCTGCGGCTGCGGGACTGGCGCGAGGTGTACGAGCCGTTCCCGCCCGGCCGCCTGGAACGGCAGGCCGGCCGGTGCATGGACTGCGGCATCCCGTTCTGCCACAACGGCTGCGCGCTGGGGAACCTGATCCCGGAGTGGAACGACCTGGTCTGGCGGCACGACTGGCAGCAGGCCGCCGAGCGGCTGCACGCCACCAACAACTTCCCCGAGTTCACCGGGCGGCTTTGCCCAGCGCCGTGCGAAGCCGCCTGCGTGCTCGGGATCAACGCCGATCCCGTCACGATCAAGCAGGTCGAGGTGGAGATCATCGACAAGGCGTTCGCGTCCGGCTGGGTGACGCCGCGGCCGCCGGCCGCCGTGTCGGGCCGTAGCGTCGCCGTGATCGGCTCGGGCCCGGCCGGGCTCGCCGCAGCTCAGCAGCTGACCCGGGCCGGGCACGCGGTGACCGTGTTCGAGCGCGACGACGCCCCCGGCGGCCTGCTGCGGTACGGCATCCCCGCGTTCAAGCTGGAGAAGCGCCACCTGGACCGGCGGCTGGCCCAGATGCGCGCCGAGGGCACCGAGTTCCGCTGCGGTGTCGAGGCCGGCGCCGACGTCACCGCCGATGAGCTGCGGGCGTCCTTCGACGCCATCGTGCTGTGCGGTGGCTCCCGGGTACCGCGCGACCTGCTCCTGCCCGGCCGGCCGCTGGACGGGATCCACCAGGCCATGGAGTACCTGCCGCTGGCCAACCGTGCGGTAGCGGCCAGCCCTCCGGCCGAGCCCGCCATCAGCGCCCGCGGGCGGCACGTGGTCATCATCGGCGGTGGCGACACCGGCGCGGACTGCCTGGGCACCGCGCACCGGCAGGGCGCGGCGTCGGTCACCCAGCTTGAGATCCTGCCCCGCCCGCCCGTGTCCCGGCCCGGCCACCAGCCCTGGCCGACCTACCCGATGATCTACCGCATCTCCAGCGCCCACGAGGAGGGCGGCGAGCGGGCCTACGCGGTGACCACGCTGGAGTTCCTCGGCGACGGCGCCGGCCGGGTCCGCGGGCTGCGGCTGGCCGACGCGGACGGGTTCGACCCGGTTCCCGGCACCGAACGCGAGCTGCCGTGTGACCTGGTCCTGCTCGCCATGGGCTTCACCGGAGCCGAACGGCCCGGCCTGCTCGCCGACCTTGGCGTGGAATTCGACGCCCGTGGCAACGTCGACCGGGACCAGGAGTACGCGACCTCGGTGCCCGGGGTGTTCGCCGCGGGCGACATGGGCCGCGGCCAGTCGCTGATCGTGTGGGCGATCGCCGAGGGCCGCAGCGCCGCCGCCGCCGTCGACCGTTACCTGGGCGGGAGCGCCAGCCTGCCTGCGCCGATCCCGCCGACCGCCCGTCCTTTGGCCTAAATTCCCCGGTCGGCGCCCGCAGCCACATAATCTGTGACGCAGCAGGGCCTGATGAACCGTAGATCTAGGAGCGGATTGCCATGGCGATATGCCCTAATGGTCACGAATCGGCGTCAGGTGACTACTGCGATGTCTGCGGTCACCAGCTCGCCAGCACTTCCGCCTCCGATCAGGTCCGCGGGGCTGGCAAGCACCATGCCGCCCGGCCGGGCATGGTGCCGAGCCCGACGGAGTACTGCCCGCGATGCGGCACCGTGAGCTCCAGTCAGGTCTGTGCGACGTGCGGCTTCCGGTTCCAGGTTCGCCAGCCCTTCGCCCCCCTGACCCAGCCCGAGCCGTCCCTCTCGACGGCGCGGACCGAACCGTCCGAGCCGCAGGCCTGGCCCGCCGCGTCGCCCTTGCCCGCACCCGCCGGGTCGTCGTCGCCGTCGGCGCCGCACAGATCGCCGACGCCGCCCAGATCGCCGGGACCGCCCGAATCGCTGTTCCCGCCGATGGCCAAGCCCGATCCGCTGCCCGAGCCCTGGGCCCCGCCCCAGCCGTCAGCGGCGCCCTCGGCCCAGTCCGCGGCCACCGACCCGGCCGAGCCGCCGGCCCCGCTCTCCTCGGCGTCTTACCTGCCTCCCGCGCCCCCCGACGCGTACGCACGGTCGTCCTGGTCCTCCGTCCCGCCCGCGCCGCCGGACGTTCACGCGCCAGAGGTACCTGCGCCCGAGCCCCCCGCATTTCCGGACCTGCCGCAGCCGACCGCGGCATCAGACCCGCCGGCCTCACCAGATGGCCCGACACCCCGCAAGCCGCACGCACTGCTGGGACTTCGGGCCGCCCGGAAGCCGCCCGCATCAGTCGACTGGTTCAGGCCGATCAGGCCACCCCAGCCGCCCGCATCAGTCGACTGGTTCAGGCCGATCGGGCCACCCCAGCCGCCCGAGACGTCGCCGCCGCCCGCGTCACCCCACCCGCCCGAGGCACCGCCGCCGCCCCCGCCACACGAGCGGTCCGCGCAGCGCGGGCCGGTTGCCCCGCTGGAGCGGTCCGCCTTTCCAGACATGCCTGCCCAGCCGGACCAGCTCGAATATTCTGAGCAGCCCGCACCGGAAAAGCCGCCCGCGCCCGCCGAGCCCGTGCTGTCAGATGAGCCGCTGCCGTCAGATGAGCCGGTTCTGTCAGATGAGCCGGTGCCGTCAGATGAGCCCGTGCTGTCAGACGAGCCGCTGCCGTCAGGCGAGCCGGTTCTGTCAGATGAGCCCATGCTGTCAGATGAGCCGGTTCTGTCAGATGAGCCGGTGCCGTCAGCGGAGCCCATGCTGTCAGCGGAGCCCATGTTGTCAGCAGAGCCCGAGTTCCCGGAGCAGTCCGTCCTCCCCGATCCGTCCGCGCCAGCGGAGCCCGCGCGGCCAGAACAGTCCGGGCCGCCAGAGCAGTCCGTGCCGGATGGAGGATCGTCGTCACCTGATGAGGCCGAATCGTTCTCGTGGTCGTCACAGGCGGTCTCACCCGCGCTACCCTCCGCCGCTGCAGCCCCGTCAGCACCGTCCTCCCCGCCGACCTCGCAGTCTCCGCCGGCCTCGCAGTCCCCGTCGATCGCGCAGCCATCGCCGAGTCCGACTGCGCCGCAGATCCCGTCCACCCCTCGTGCGACTTCAACGCCTACCGCCACCCCGATCACGTGGACCGCGGTGGTGACCTCGGACCGCGAGTACTACGACCGGATGCAGGTCACCAGAGCCCATGCCGGCCCTCCTGTTCCCTTCCCGGCCTACAGCAACGAACGGCGATTCCGGCTCGTCGGGAAGCAGATGCGCATCGGCCGACGCAGTGCGACACGCGGTCTGGAGCCGGAGATCGACCTGACCGGACCGCCGGCCGACCCGGGCGTCAGCCGGCTGCACGCGGTACTGATCGCTGGGCCGGACGGCGTCTGGGGGTTGCTCGATCCGGGCTCGGCCAACGGCACCTTGCTCAACGGCCGCGAGATCGCCATCGGCGACCTGACCCCCTTGCATCATGGCGACCGCATCAACCTCGGCGCCTGGACCGCGATCACCGTGCACCGCGGCTAGCAGCCCGACGGTCATGATCGCGGGCCATTACCCATCCGGCCCAGGTAAATGTCCGCGATCATGACGATCTGCGTTGCCGCGGGCGAGGACCGCGGCACGGGTATCGGGAGTGACGCGTAACCAGGCCGATCTGAGGCACTAACGTATGCGACATGATCAACGT
>JASHYW010000411.1 GCA_030042885.1 Streptosporangiaceae bacterium
CCGCCCAGACTCCGCTCTTCACCACGCTCGATCGCGCCGTCGACCGACCGCACCAGCACGAACCGGGTGAACCCCGCCGTCTCCAGCCGCTTCAGCTGGGCCCCGAACTTCCCGCTGCGCCGCACCGTCTCAACCACCTGCGCCGGCCCGGCCGCGCCGCGCAGCGCCCGGGCCACCTCGAGCGCGTCCGCCACCGGCACGTCCGTCTCGACCAGTACGGCCAGCGCATCCCGCGACGTCCGCCGGGCCAGCAGGTCCACGATCCGCTCAAAGCCGATCGAGAACCCGCACGCCGGCACGTCGCGCCCCAGCGACCGCCCGATCAGCTTGTCGTACCGCCCGCCGCCGGCCACCGACCCGCTCCCATCCGGGTGGACGATCTCGAACACCTGCCCGGTGTAGTACCCCATCCCGCGCACCAGGGCCGGATCGAACCGCCAGGTCAGCGGTCGCTCCAAGGACAGCCGGTCCAGGCAGGACGCGGTAGTCGACAGGTCGTCGATGACCGGTCCAGGCAGCTTGGGCAGGCTGTCACTCAGCGCGGCCGCCAGCGTTTCCGCGGGAACGTCCATCAGTCCCTGGATCTTTTCCTCCACGGCCGAGACGGAAGCCGCAGGAATATTCAGGGCCAGCAGCTCGGAACGAACACCCTCCCATCCCACCCTGTCGAGCCTGTCCAGGGCGATGAAGAACGCATCCTGCGCTTCCTCCGGGATCCCGGTGTCGGTGGCCAGTGCCGCAAGGAACCGCCGGTCGGACAGCCTGATGGTCGTCCCGGTCAGCCCGATCGCGGCCAGCGCCTCACTGGTGGCCTCGATCAACTCCGCCTCGGCCAGCACGCTCGGCTCGCCGATCATGTCGATGTCGCACTGGTAGAACTGCCGGTAACGCCCTCGCTGCGGCCGTTCGGCCCGCCATACCGGCCCCACCTGCAGCGACCGGAACGGCGACGGCAGCGAAGCGTGATTGTGCCCGTAGAACCTGGTCAGCGGCACCGTGAGGTCATAGCGCAGCCCCAGGTCCACCAGCTCCCTCAACGGAGTGGCAGCCGCCACCTCAGGAGGCAGCCCCCGCCGCAGCACCTGGTAGATGAGCTTCTCGTTGTCCGCGCCCTCCCCGCTCTGCAGCCGCTCGATGTTCTCCAGCGCCGGGGTCTCGATCTGCTGGTATCCGAACCGCCGGTACACCGCCATGATCGACTCGAGCACACGGTCACGGACAGCGACGTCGGCGGGCAGCAGGTCCCGCATCCCCCTGGCCGGACTGTTGTCGATGTTCATGAGGCCTTCCTGCGCGAACGGAACCGGGCACCCGCCGAGCCGCCCGCCCCGGACGGCACATGCACATGGTACGGGGCCGCAGCCCTGGGGCCGTGATGATTAACGCGCCGCCGGCCCCAGGGTCGGGCCGCCCGCGTCGCCAGCGGCACGCCGCGCCAGGATCAGGGCTCCGACCTGGAAGCCGAGCACCACGCACAGCACGGCGGGCACCAGCACGTCACGCACCCCTGGCACCCAGCCCGAGGCCAGGCTGCTCCCGGTCACTCCGCCGATCACCCCGTAGAGCACCGCGCCCACGGCGGGCCAGATGACCAGTCCCGCGCGCTTGGACACCAGGCAGCAGTGGCCAGGGGACCCGATGTGGATCGGTATGCGTGCGTCCGCGGCCAGCGTGACCGCGGCCCGCCCCGACGCCGCGACCATCGCCAGCACGAGGACCCCGCCGATCACCAGCGACGCCACCATAGGAGTCCAAGGCTAGCGCCGGTACCCCGCTCACCGCAGGGATCCTGGGTCCAAACCAGGCGACCCGAGCCCGCGCCGGTCGCCGCAGGGTAGCGGCTGCTAGCGTGAGACCCTCAACCGAGTCGGGCAACCAGAGGGGAAAGAAGATCCATGCCAGACCGGATGGACGAAGCGAAGAACTTCGCCGACGAGCACTCCGACGTCATGGACAAGGGCCTCGATGAGGCGATAGCCCTTCCCGAGTCCGACGGCCTGGAGATCTCCTGCCGGGTCTGACGGATCCCGGGGCCGCCCGATGACGGGCGCCTGATCCGCGCTCGGCTTCCTCCCCACGGCGACCGTCATCCTCGCCTCCGCTGTATATGCCAAGCACAGCGCTTGACATCTCAATCATGCTTGGTATAGTTAGCAGTAGGAGTCAAGAGGAGGAAAGACAATGGCCAGCACACCGACCAGGGAGCTCGAGGAAGGGTTCCTGTCCACCACCCGCAAGAGCCAGGAGATCATGCTCGAGGCGCTCAAGACCTGGGTCGACACCGTCCAGGCCTTCACCCCCAGGGTGCCCTCGATGCACATCCCGTTCGCCGACCGGCTGCCCAAGCCCGACGACGTCGTGGCCGAGACCTACGACTTCATCGAGCAGATCCTCGCCAGCCAGCGGAAGTTCGCCGAGGAGATCGTGAAGACCACCAGCCCGCTGCTGCCCAGCGAAGGCCAGGGCCCGCACAAGGCCCACGCCGCCAAGTAGCAGAACCCCGCCCACCCCGCCCCGCGGAGCCTGTGCGGCCAGCGGGGCGGGCCCGGTACGCGGCAGCCCTCCGCCCGTCTGGGTTGCCGCGTACTTTAGTTTGCGCGACGCCCATGCCGGCCGCGGCAGGACGCGGCCACCGCAGGAGAACGCGGCTCTTCCTGGTCCATAGTCGGAGGGTGAGGTGCGCCTACCGCCGGGGAGGAACTGGTCGCCGCCCAGCTGGGCCCGGCTCTCGGCGACGAATGGACGCTGCTGCGCGGCTACCGCAACCGGCGCGGCGAGATCGATCACATCCTGCTGGGGCCCCGGGGGCTGTTCGCTATCGAAGTCAGGAACATCAACGCCGGCCAGACGGGGCGGCGCCCGCGACCTGCAGCCGCTGACAGCAGGACCCCGGTAGTCTGGGGGACCGTGACGGACGGTCATCAGCTGCGGCTGTACAACTCGCTGGGCCGGCAGCTGGAGGATTTCGTTCCTTCGGCCGACCCGGCCGGGATGTACAGCTGCGGCCCCACCGTGTACGCCTTCCCGCACCTGGGCAACATGCGCGCCTACGTGTTCGCGGACACGGTCCGCCGCGCCCTGCGGTGGAAGGCCATCCGAGTCCGGCACATCGTCAACATCACTGACGTGGGGCACGCGGTGGCCGACACCGACACCGGCGAGGACAAGCTGGAGGTGGCCGCGGCCAGGGAGCGGCGTTCGGTGCAGGAGATCGCCGAGTTCTACACCAGGGCGTTCTTCGACGACATCCAGGCGCTGAACATCCTGCCCGCCGACGAGTACCCGCGGGCCAGCGCCTACGTGCCGCAGATGATCGACTTCGCCGCCACCCTCGAGAAAAAGGGCTACACGTACCGCCTTCCTTCGGGCCTGTACTTCGACACCGCCAAGCACCCCCGCTACGGCGAGCTGGCCCAGCTGCACGCGGAAGGGCAGCGGGAAGCCGCGCGGCTGGAGCAGGTGCCGGGCCGCCGCCGCAAGACCGACTTCGCGTTGTGGCGCACCGAACAGCGCGGCCAGCGCCGCGTCATGCGCTGGGACTCGCCCTGGGGCTGGGGCGCGCCGGGCTGGCACCTGGAGTGCTCGGTGATGAGCATCGCCCTGCTCGGCCCGCACTTCGACATCCACACCGGCGGGGTGGACCACCGCGAGCTGCACCACGTCAACGAGATCGCGCAGAGCGAGGCCTACCTCGGCGACGGCAAGCCCTGGGTCCGGTTCTGGCTGCACAACGAGTTCCTCCAGCTCGGCGCGGCGAAGATGGCCAAGTCGGCAGGCGGGGCGCCGCGGCTGGCCGACCTCACCGAGGCCGGGTACCACCCGATGGCCTTCCGGCTGTTCCTGCTCGGCGGCCACTACCGCAGCCAGCTCGACTTCACCACCGAGGCCATGGACGCGGCCCAGGCCACCCTGCGCAGGCTGGTCGCCCGCATCCAGCCGCTGCGCCCGCTCCCGGCCGCCGACACCCTAGCCGCCGCTACCGCCGCCGCCGCAACCGCCGCCGCGGCGGCCGAGCACCGTAGCGACAGCGCCGCCGCCCGCGTGCTGGACCTGATCGACGCGGCCATCGCGGCCGACCTGAACACCCCGAAGATCCTGGCCGCCCTGCAGGACGCCCTGCGCGACCCCGCGCTCACCCCGGACGGCCTGCGCACCCTCGCCGCCGCCGCCGACGCGCTGCTCGGCCTGGGCCTGGGCACCCTCGACCCCGCCGAGCTGGAGCAGCGCCGCTCCGTTACCGAGCTGGCCCCCGAAGAGCTGCACGCGATCGAGCACCTGATCGCCGAGCGCACCCAGGCCCGCAAGGAACACGACTGGGCCCGCGCCGACCAGATCCGCGCCGAGCTCGACAAACGAGGCGTCGAGGTCACCGACACCCCCACCGGTCCCGTCTGGCGGCTTCGCTAGCTACAGACGGGTCAGCGGAACGGGTGCGGTTCCTGGACGTCGAGGCTGCGGGAGATCGAGCGGCGGATGTCGTCGCTGATCTTGCCGTCGCGGTAGAGCTGGGCGAGCTTGTCCCGCTGGGCGCGGAGGAGTTCCTGACGGAGCTCGCTGGTGTCGGGCACGCCGTCCGCGCTGGCATCGCCCAGCGCCACGCGGACCCGTTCCAGCCGCATCTCGAACAGCTGGCGGTAGACGTTGGCGGTGTCTTCGTCCACCTTCCCGGCCTCGGCCAGCTCGTCGAGGCGGGCCAGCCCGGCCTCGGTGACCTTGGCCCGAGCGGAGGCCTCCGCCCGCTGCCGCTGCTCACTTTGCGCCAGCCCCAGGGCGCGCACCAGCGGGCCGAGCGTCAGGCCCTGGCCGACCAGCGTGGCCACCACCACGACCGCGGCCAGGAAGATCAGCGTGGACCGTTCGCCGAACGGCCGCCCGTTCAGCGTCAGGGGCAGGCTGAGCGCGACGGCCAGCGAGATCGCGCCGCGCATCCCAGCCCATCCGATGACCACCCGCTGCCGCCGCGGGTTGCGTACGAACGTGATCAGCCGCCCGGGCAGGAACCGGACCAGCGGCGAGACGACCAGCTCCCAGCCCAGCCGGATCACGATCACCGTGGCCACCACCGCGGCGCCCGCGCCCGCCAGCCACGGCGCCCCGTGCGTGCTGGACAGGTGCCCCACGATCGACCGCAGCTCCAGGCCGAGCAGCACGAACAGCGCCGACTCCAGCAGGAAGATGAGCATCTGCCAGAACAGCGTGCC